>DATAFX010000015.1:0-52608 GCA_036257195.1 Candidatus Methylomirabilota bacterium
GCATCCTGAGCCTTGAGGGACGCCGGCGGCTCCTGCTCGAAGTAGAGGTCTCCGTAGAGGTCGCTCTCCACGACCGGCACCCGGTACTGAACCGAAAGCTCGAGGACGCGGCGCCGCCGCTCGGCGGCGAGCACGGTGCCCGTGGGGTTCTGGAACGCCGGGATCAGGTAGACCAGCTTGGGGCGGTAGCGCGCGAGTGCCTCCTCCACCGCGTCGACGCGGACGCCGTTGTGATCGACCGGCAGGCCGACCACGTCGGCTCCGGCCCACCGGAACGTGAGGAACGCGCCGGTGTAGGTCGGGCTCTCCGTGAGGACGACGTCGCCCGGCGTGACGAACGCCCGGGCGAGGACGTTCAGCCCCTGCTGGCCGCCCGTTGTCACGAGGATCTCCTCGGGCGCCGCGCGGATGCCGCGCGAGCGGAGCCAGACCGACAGGCTCTCCCGGAGCACCGGGTCGCCCCAGGCGGGCGCCGGATTGTAGAGGCTTCCGTCCCCGCGGGGCAGGGTGTCGAGGAGCGAGTCGAGCGTCTCCACCGGGTAGAGGCGGGGATCCGGGAGCCCGACCCCGAAGCCAATCACGCCGGGTCCCTCCGGCGTGCCGTACGCGACTTGCATCCCCTCGATGGCGACTGGCGCGATGCGCTGAGCCCAGGGCAGTGCCGCGTGCCGAGCGTCGGGCAAGGTCCCCACCACCGTGGTGCCACGCCCCACGTGCCCCCGGAGGATGCCGCGGGCCTGAAGCTCCTGGTAGGCCCCGGTCACCGTGGTCCGGCTGACACCTAGCTCTAAGGCCAATTCGCGCTCGGCGGGGAGCCGATCCCCAACCTGGAGGCGCCCGGCCCTGAGAGCCTCCTCGACGGCCCGGGCCACCTGCAGGTAGAGGGCTTCCCCGGAGTTCTGGTTTGGACGCCCAATCAATGGCTCATTCTTGCGTCGGTTCATTGGATGGTCTCCATCGGCGTCGTCCCGCCATGTCGTCGATCCCGAGCTGGCGGTACTCTCACTGCATGATACCAATTAGCTTGATTGGATATTGCCACTAGACGCACCATACCATACGCTCCCGAGCAGGGGATACGGAGATGATGGAGTCCAGTGTGCTGATCGACGTCCTAATCCGCGAGCGGGAGGCGGAGCTTCGGGCCCTCGCTCTCACTCGCGCCGCGGCTCGGAGGGCCGACCCCGAGGGTGACCGCCGGCCCTCGCTCCGCGAGCGCCTCGGCCTGTCGCTGATCCACGCTGGGCGCGCGCTGCTCCGGCACGGTCCCGCGTACTCGACCGCGCGGCGCCGCGTGGCTTGAAGGAGACTCCGATGACCATCGTGGCCAACGTGCTCTCGCTGATGCTGGCATGCGTCGTGGGAGTCGGACCGGTCGCGCTCGCGGCGATCCTGCTGAACCGCAGGGACCGCCGGGCGCGGGCGCTCTTCCACGAGGTCGCGGTCCAGCTCCCGTCCGAGGCGCTCAGGAGCGACGTCGCCCTCGACGTGCGCTGCGGGCTCGTCTCCCGCGCCGCCACGGTGCGGCTCGACCTCGGGCCGGCGTCGTCGCCGTCCATCTGGGAGATCGCCACCCGGCTCCGCCGGGGCCTCCCGGCCTGGGTGCGGCTCGAGGTGAGCGGGCAGGTGGACGGGCCCCTAGCTGTCCGGCGCCCGCTCCGCATCACGGTCGAGAGCCCGGAGCCGGCGGCGCTGCGTCCCGCGGCCTGAATCGCGCTCGGCCCGGCCGGTCGTGTCTCGCCCTGGCGCCCGTTCCGGCTCCTTGATAGGGTCGGATGGACTTGGCCGCCGCCCGGGGGGCGGGCGGTCTCGGGCACGCCAGATCGAGCGACATGACGCCGGAGAGGCCGCGGTGGGTCGTCGTCGCGCGCGTCGACCGGCCCGAGGTGGTTCCCGCGCTCCGGCGGAGCTTCGCGGAGTCGCCGTGCCTTTTCGTCCGGACCCGGGCGGAGTCGATGTGATCCGGTCCGGTTGTTGGCTAGCCCTGCGAACGCGAATCGCAGTTCTGACAGCGAGCCGGTTTCCGGCCTCCGCCCCCGCATCCCGCTTCCTCCGCTCCTCGTGCGCGACGAGGCTGCGTTGAAAACGCCGTAGCGGCGCGCATTCCCGCAGTCAGCCCCTCCGGAAGCACCGCGAGGATCTCAATCCGCCGCCGTCCCCGCGGGCTGCAGTCCCGCGGCGCCGGCGTTGCCGCCTGGAGGGCCGGCTTGGAAGCCATGCGCTCCCGGTCGCCTGGTGTCGACGTCGGGAGCGTGGCGCCGTACTAGTGAGCTCACTCACATGCAGGTGGGCAGCAGCGGCGTGCAGGCCTGTGGCATGTGCCACTCAGACCCACGGGGCAAACTACACGCTCCGCAAGGAAGACTATCCCCTCAAGCCGACCGGCTACCCGGGGTGAGCGCGGCGCCCACTCCGTGACGTGATGTGACGGGGCCGCGGGCCTTCCCGCGGTCCCGTTCAGCTGGCGCGCGGGAACGTGCGTTCAGAAGCGGCTGGTGACCTTACCGAAGTGCTGGCCGGCCGGCAGCGCCTTGATGGCCTCGCCGACCTCCTCGAAGGCGAAGCCGTGCTCGTCGACGGGCGGCTCCGTCCGGTGGAGCTCCATCGCGCGGACCATGTCCTCGAAGAGGTCGCGGCTCCCGACGGTGACCCCCTGGAGGCGGATGTTCTGGGTCACCACGGCGCCCAGGCCGAGCGAGGCGGTGGCCCCGGCCAGGACGCCGATCAGCGCCACCGTTCCGCTGGTGCGCACCGCACGGATCGAGGCGTCGACGGTGCCGGCGACCTCGACCACGAGGTCGACCCCCAGGCCCCCGGTGACCTCCCGCGCGACCTTGTGCCAGTCGGGGTTGGTCTTGTAGTTGACGACGTGGTCCGCGCCCATCGCGCGGACACGCTCGAGCTTGGCGTCGCTCGACGACGTCGCCAGCACGCGGGCGCCGTGCATCTTGGCGAAGAGGAGCGCGAACAGCGAGACCCCGCCCGTCCCCTGGACGAGCACGACGTCGCCCGCCTCGACCCTGCCCTGCGCGACGATGGCATTCCACGCGGTGACGGCGGCGCAGGGGAGGGTGGCCGCCTGCACCGCGTCCAGGTGGCTCGGCGCGCGAACGACACCCTCCTGGCTCAGCACCATGAACTCCTGCATCACGCCGTCGCGCGGCCCGCCGAGGGTTCCGGACCAGTGGGTCTCGCGGAACGGGCCGCTCCACCACGTCTGGGAGAAGATCGGGCAGACGAGGTCGCCGACGGCCGCGCGGGAGACGCCGGCGCCGACGCCCGTCACCCGGCCGGCGCCGTCCGAGCACGGAACCAGGGGCAGCACGCCGCCGCGGCGCCCGTAGCCGCCCCGCGCCATCACGTAGTCCCGGTAGTTGAGGGACGCGGCTTCCATCTGCAGCAACACCTCGCCCGGGCCCGGCTGGGGCCTCGGCCGCTCCGCGAGCCGGATGCTGTCGGGGCTCCACGTATCCTGGATCTGCATGACCTTCATGCGTCGGCTCCTCCTCAGACTTGAGCACACATGGGCACACCCTGGCCGCGGGGCCCGGCCCGACGCTACACGCTCAGGATGGTGATGCCGGCCACCGCGAGGGCCGCGCCCACCGTCGCCTGCCACGTCAGGCGCTCCCCGAACGCCAGGAGCCCGATCGGGAGCGCGAAGAGCGGTGAGACCGAGGACAGGACGGTGCCGAGAGTGACCCCCGCGTACTTGAGTCCCGCCAGGTAGGCGACCGCGCTCAGCGCGGTGAGCAGGCTCAGCAGGACGACGCGACGGCCGACCAGGCGCCGCTCGGCCCACAGGGTGCGCGCGGTGCCCCGCGCCCACGGCATCGCCCAGAGGATGAGCGCGCTGCCCGGCAGGCGCACGGCCTGGATTGTCAGCGGGTCGATCTCCTGCACCGGTGGCTTCATCAGGGCGGCGCTCACCGCCCAGGCGAGAGCGGCGACGAGGGCGAGGCCGAGGCCCCGGCGACGCGCCTCGGGAGGGCCGGCCGTCGCGGCGCCGCGCTCGGCCAGGATCAGCACCACACCGGCGAGCGTGACCAGGGAGCCCACCGCCATGGTGGGCGTGATCCGCTCGCCGAACCACCAGAGGGCGAACAGGCTCGCGAGGAGCGGGTGGCCGGCGGTCGCGATGGTCATGGCGCGAGAGAGCCCGAGCGTCTTCGTGCTCTCGAAGAACGCCGTGTCACCGATGCCGAGCGCGGTGAGGACGCTGACGGTGAGGCAGGTCCAGGCCAACGCGCTGACCTGGCCGAGCGACGCGACGTTCCCGGCGGCGAGGGCCACCGGCACCAGGACGATGCTCCCGCCGGCGGACCGGATGATGTTCAGCGAGAGGCTCGGGAGGTGCGCGGTGAGATCCCGCGCGATGAGCGACACCAGGGTCCAGCCGAGGGCCGCCGTGAGCGCGGAGGCTATCCCGAACCCCGCGCCCAGACCGGACGGTTCCACGAGGCTCGACTCTACCACGCGGGTCGAGCGCGGCCGGCGCTTCGGCGCCGCCGCCGGCGGGCCGCGTCAGTCCTTGCCCATCTCCGCCCGGGCCGCGCGGATGAGCTCGGGGAAGCTGTACGTCGGGATCGCGCAGCCGGGCGCGACGAAGAGCTTCCGCGGCCCCGCCTCCGCGATGGCCGAGCGGACCTGCTCGCGCACCTTGGCAGCGGATTGGTACGGGAAGTTCACGTGGTCGATGCCGCCCATCAGAGCCCGCGGCGTGATCCGGCGCATCAGGGTGAGCGGGGGCCCGGCGTCCAGGTCCGCCCACGAGATCGCGTGGGCCGGGTACTCCTGGAGGCGGTCCAGGTAGAGCTCCTTCCCGTGGGCGTGCAGGATGTGGAACTCGCCGAAGGGGCGGATCGCCTCCAGGAACGCGACGTCGAAGGGGCGCATGAACCGCTCGTACTGCTCCGGCGTCAGGGACTCCGGCGTGGCCGGCACCGAGTAAAAGATCCCCGACGCACCGCCGTGGAGGCTCGCGATCGCGTAGCGGATCAGGTTGTCGTTGACGACGGCTAGCGCGGCCTCGAGCTCGGCCGGATGCTCCTGCATGAAAGGCCCCATCGCCTCCTTGACGACGTTCCGCTTCAGCGTGTTCCACGCGTTGAACACCGTGTCCACGACCAGCGCCTTGCCGCGGAGCGACTGGCCGATCAGGCGGATCGCCTCGAGCTGCTCCCCCAGCGGTCCCTGCCGCACGTCGAATGCGATGAGCCGCTTGAGCTCGCGGGGGTCGGTGAGGCTCTCGATCCCGCGTGGCATCGGGTAGGAGTAATCGTTCATCACCTTGAGCCAGTCGAGGTTGTAGGCCTCGAAGAACTCGACGTGGGTCTGGGCCGTGCGCTCGGCCGGGGCGTGCTGGAGCCCGAAGTGGTACCAGACGCTGAACGGCGGCCGGTCGAGCTCCGCGCCGGAGAGGGCGGCGCGGACGCGCTCGATCTTCGTCATGTTCATGGCAGAGCTCCTCGCGGCATCAGATGACGTAGAGCCACGCTCGAGCGGTGAGGTCGCCGGGCTTCCAGGATTCGGTCTCGCCGAGGCAGCCGACCGCCTCGTCGGCACCGGAGGCTCGCACGACGGCCAAGGTGGTGCCGTCCGGGAGGAAGCCGCCGAAGACGACACGGCCCGCGCCGCGCAGCTCCACCAGGGCGAGCTGGGCGATGTCGCGGTCGGCCGTGGGCCCGTCGACGAGCCAGGCCGGACGCGAGCCGTCGAGGACGACCGGCGGTTCGGGATCCCACGGGTCGACGAACGTCTCGAAGTCCCGCCCGACGTACGCCGTCCAAGCGCCGGCACCGTAGTAGGGATCCTCCTCGACGATCTTGCCGAGCGCTGCGTGGTCCGGCACCCGGTAGAACATCTCGGCGTGCCGGGCGTCCGGCGCCGGCCCCCCGGCCACGAGGACGCCGGCCCCTCGAAGGCGCAACAGCCGCTCGATGTGCGCCTCGCGGACGGGGGCCCGGCGGGCCAGGTAGTCCTCGGCGCAGGTGACCAGCACGTGCACGACGCTCATCGATGCTCCTCGGCTCGCGAGCCTTAGGGACCCCGGGTGTTCGCGGAGGTCGCAGCGTCAGGCTCCGTCATGATACTCCCGGACGGCCGCGCGGGGGCGGCGCGTCGGTCACACCCTATTCGTCCCGTGGTCGCCGTCGCCATTCGTCGCGGGTCTGCGATGCGGTCGTGGCGGTTCGCAGCAGATTATTCAGCGTGGAGCTGCTCGAGTTCCTCGTACGTCACGGCTACTCGTCCTCCTCACGGTCGTGCTCGGGGGTTTCCCGTCGAGCGCCCGTCCTCGGCGCGGACAACCGCGCGGCCTGACGAATCGTGCGGTCCCCGAACTCCGGCCGAGACGCGGTCATTCGCCCCGCAGGACGGGAAGCGGCTTCCGGCCGAGCAGTCGGTACGTCCCCAGGAAGCCCACCGAGACGGCGAGCGCAACGCTGGCCAGGAGGGCCACGGCGACGGGCGCCGCCTCGAGCGCCGGGGGCACGTCGAGGATGAAGCGCAGGACGACCCACGCCGTGACGGCGCCGGTCGCCGATCCGCCGAGCCCCGCCACCAGTCCGAGGCAGCCGTACTCCACGGCGAAGGCGCGCGCGACCACCCCCCGCGTAGCGCCGAAGGTGCGGAGGAGCACCGACTCGTAGAGCCGCTGCGCCCGGCTCTGGGCGAGCGCCTCTGCCATGACGGTGAGGCCCGCGCAGAGGACGAAGAGCGCGACGAGCCGGATCGCGAGCGCGATGCGATCGAGCATCCCCGTCACACGCTCGAGGACGTCGCGGACCGGGATCGCCGTAACATTGGGGAAGGCCGCCGCCACGCGCTCCTGGACGGCGCTGTCCGCGCTCGGCGGCACCCGGGCCGTCGCCAGATAGGCGAGCGGCGCCCCGTCGAGCGGCCCGGGCGAGAAGATCACGAAGAAGTTCGCGCCTAGCGTCTGCCAGTCCACCTTGCGGAGGCTCAGCACCTCCGCCTCCACCGGCACCCCCTGGACGTCGAAGGTGAGGGTCCCGCCGAGGTCGACGCCGAGCGCGCGGGCCGCCTCCGCCTCGACGGAGATCCACGCGCGTGCGCGCTCGCCCGCGGCCCACCACCGGCCGCGCGTGATTACCGTGCCGGCAGGCGGTTCCGCGGCGAACGTCAGCACGTACTCGCGCGTAACCCGCCACGCGTCCTCTCGCCCCGCCCAGCGCTCCCGTGCGATCGGCGCTCGGTTGATCGCGACCAGGCGCGCGCGGACGACGGGCACGAGCACCGGCGGGGCCGCCCCGGGGACGGCCAGGATGGTCTGGCGGAAGGCGTCGGCCTGGTCCGGCTGGACGTCGACAAAGAAGAAGGAGGGGGCCTCGCGGCGCCGCTCGAGGTCGAGCTGGCGCATGAGCCCCCGCTCGAGGAGCGCCACCGCGGTGAGGAGCGTCACGCCGATGCCGAGGGCCACCGTCACCCCCACCGTCTGACTGCCGGGCCGGGTCAAGGCGCCAAGTCCCTGGCGCCAGGCGAGGGACCGGGGGCGGGGCAGGCACCCCACGAGCCGCCGCGTGGCCCACGCGGCCAGGACGAGCAGCCCGAGCGCTCCGGCGACGGCCCCGAGGTAGATGGCGCCAATCCTGAGCGGGCCGGCTTGCCAGAGCGCGAGCAGGGCGAGCCCGCCGGCGACGACGCCCGCGGTCGCCCAGGGGCGGCGCGGCCGCACGTTCCCGGCGTCGACCGGGTGCCGCAGCAGGATCGCCGGCGGCACGGAGCGCGCGGAGAGGAGCGGCCAGAGGGCGAAGAGCAGGGTCGCTAGGCACCCGGCCAGGAGCCCGGTCGCCACCGCGCTGGGGGCGGCCCGCGCCTCGAGCTCGAACGGCACGAACGGCTGGAGCAGCGGGCCGAGCAGGAGCTGGGCGGCGGTGCCGAGGGCGGCGCCAGCGATGCTCCCCAGGGCGCCGAGGGCGAGCGCCTGCGCCACGTACACCGCCGTCAGCGTCCGCGCGGAGGCCCCGAGACAGCGCAGGATGGCGATCGTCGCCACCTTGCGCGCGAGGAACGCGCGCACGGCCGCCGCCACGCCGATGCCGCCGACGAGGAGGCTCGTCACCCCGACCAGGCGGAGGTAGGCGGTGAGCTGGTCGAAGAAGCGGCGGAGCCCGGGCTGGGCCTCGTCGAAGGTGGCCACGCGCACGGCGGGGTCCGCCATCGCCTGCACCAGGGCGGCGCGTGCGGCGCGCGGCTCGAGCTCGGCGGGGAGGCGCAGGAGTGTACGGTGGCGCACGCGGCTGCCGTGCCGGACGAGGCCCGTCGCGTCGAGACTCGCGGCATTCAGAAGTACCCGCGGGCCGAGGGTGAAGAGCGAGGCGGCGCGGTCCGGCTCCTTCCGGACGACGCCGGTCACGGTGAAGCTCGAGTCGCCGATGGCGAGTGGGTCGCCGGGCGCGAGCCTGAGCCGCTCGAGGACGGCCTGCTCGACGACGACGCCTCCGCCGGCGAGCAGTTGGTCGAGCGGGCGCGCGGGCTGGGTGTCGAGCCGGCCGTAGAGGGGATACCCGGCATCGACCGCCTTCAGCTCGACGAGGAGCGTGCCGCCCCGGACGGGGTTCCGCGCCATCGCCACCAGTTCCTTCACGCGCACGATGCTGGCACCCCGGCGGGCGAGGTCCCGAACCGGCACCTCCGCCGCCGGATCGAGGGGGCGCGCGGAGCGCAGCTCGATGTCTCCCCCGAGGAGCGCGCGTGCCTCCTTGCCGAGCGAGCGATCGAGGGACGCCGCGACGCTGAGGACGGCCACGAGGGCGCCGACGCCGAGCGCGATGCAAGCCAGGAAGCCGATAAAGTGTCGCCAGGCGCCGCGCGTCTCCCGCCAGGCGAGACCCGCGACGAGGCGCCAGGGGAGGGAGGGCGGCGTTCGCGTCAAGAGGGAGTCACTGGACGGGTCTCGTCGGGCAGCCTTCGGCCTGTGGCGGCCTGTGGGCGATCGCCCACGACGCGGCCATCGCGGAGCTCGACGATCCGGTCGGCGTGCGCGGCGAGGGCCGGGTCGTGGGTCACCAGGATCAGCGTGGTTCCATGGCGGCGATGCAGGCCGACGAGGAGGTCGACGATATGGGCGCCGGTCGCGGAGTCGAGGTTCCCGGTGGGCTCGTCCGCGAGCAGGAGGCCCGGGCGGTTCGCGACGGCGCGTGCGAGGGCCACCCGCTGCTGCTCGCCACCCGAGAGCTCCGCGGGGTAGTGGCCCACGCGCGCCTTAAGCCCGACCTCCTCGAGGAGCGCGGCCGCATGCCGAACGGCGCCCCCGGCCCCCGCCAGCTCCAACGGGACCACGACATTCTCGAGCGCGGTGAGCGTCGGGATGAGGTGAAACGACTGGAACACGTAGCCGATCTTCGCGAGGCGGAGCCG
Organism: Candidatus Methylomirabilota bacterium; assembly: GCA_036257195.1. Classification (GTDB taxonomy): domain Bacteria; phylum Methylomirabilota; class Methylomirabilia; order Rokubacteriales; family DASRDR01; genus DASRDR01. The sequence goes on from DATAFX010000015.1 coordinate 9,382, forward strand.
GGCGAGGGCGTCCTCGTCGAGGCTGGAGAGCTCCACACCGTCGACCCGGATCGAGCCCGCGGTGGGGCGGTCGAGCCCGGCGACGAGCCCGAGGAGCGTGGACTTGCCGCTGCCCGAGGCGCCCGTGACGGCGACGAACTCGCCGGGGGGCACGTCCAGCGTGACGTCGTCGAGGATGGTCACGACGCCGGCCGCGCTCCGGAGCCGCATGACGATGTTGCGGACCTGGACCATCCGGACCTCATATTACACTGGGGTTATGTGGGCCCTCGGCGCGACCGGACTCGCGATGGCGCTCGTCTTCATGACGCTGCCTGCCGGGGCGGCGCCGGTCGGCGACCGCGTCGTCGTCGCGCTCGGCGACAGTCTCACGGCGGGCTTCGGCGTGGCTACCGACGAGGCGTGGCCGGTCCTCGTCGAGGCGCGGCTCAGGCGCGAGGGCTACCCCTACCGCGTCGTGAACGCGGGCGTGAGCGGGGACACGACGGCTGGCGGCCTCCGCCGCGTGGACTGGGTGCTGCGGAGCCGGCCGGAGGTGGCCATCGTGGCCCTCGGCGCCAACGACGGACTGCGGGGCCTGGGGACCGACGCCATCGAGACGAACCTCGTCGCGATCGTGGAGCGCCTCCGGGCCGGCGGGGTGCGCGTCCTCGTCGTGGGGATGGAGGTGCCACCCAACTACGGGTCGACCTACGCGCGCGCGTTCCGCGCCGTGTTCCCGGACGTGGCGCGGCGGACGGGGGCGGCGCTGATGCCCTTCCTCCTCGATGGGGTCGCGGCCGATCCGCGCCTGAACCAGGCCGACGGCATCCACCCCAACGCCGCCGGCCATCGCGCCATCGCCGAGCGCATCTGGCCGCATCTGCTCGCGCTCCTCTCCCGATGAGCCCCGACCGGACCGCACGCTCACCGGGAGTGGGTGGCACCCCGCGCCGCGGGACCTGGGCGCTTCTCCTCCTAGGCGTGCTGGCGCTCGCCGGCTGTGCCGGGGTCGCACCTGAAGCGGGCGCTCCGAGGCGGCAGCCGCTCGTCATCGAGGCGGGGGCGGACCTGGCCGCCTCCGCCCAACTGGTTGCGGCCCGCGCGCACCAGGCGGAGGTGATCTACCTGGGGGAGCTTCACGACAACCCGCGGCACCACGCCATCCAGGCCGGGATCCTCGAGGCCCTGCTCGCCGCCGGCAAGCGCCCCGCGGTCGCGTTCGAGATGGTGCCGGAGGCACGGCAGGCGATGCTCGAGGCGGCGGTCCGGAGCAACGCGGGTCCGGCCGAGGTCGACCGGGAGCTCGGCTGGGGCGCTCAGGGCTGGCCCGACTTCGCCATGTACTGGCCGCTCTTCGAGCTGGCGCGGAAGCACGGGCTGCCCGTCGTCGCCACCGACCTCGATCCAGCCGTGAACCGTCGCATCAGCCGGGACGGCCTCGGCGCGGCGGGGGAGGACCCCGCGCGGCTCCGCTCGGCCATGCCCGACGACCCCGCGCGGGACCGGGAGATCGCGCGGCGGATCCGGGCTGTGCACTGCGACCGGATCAGCGAGAGTCGCGCCGTGCGGATGCTCGAGAGCTGGTACGCGCGGAACGTCGTGATCGCCCGACGCGTGAGCGGTGCCCTCGCCCAGGCGCCGCAGGTGGTGGTGATCATCGGGCGGGGCCATCAGTCGCCCGGCGCCGTCCCGGACCAGGTCGACGCCCTCCGCCCCGGGACGCGTCAGCTGGTGGTCGGCCTTTTCGAGGGCGAGGCGGACGGGCCATCCGCGGCGACCGCCGATGTCGTGTGGCTCACGCCCGCCCGGCCCCCCCACCCCGACCCCTGTCGGTCGCTTCCCCAGCGCATGGGCGGGGTAGTCGGTGTTCCGCCCGTGCCCGTCCAGTAGCGCCGGCGCCCCACCACGATGACCGCAGAACACGAGCGCCGCGTGATGCGTTTTCTGCTGGTGCTGTGGGTGCTCTTCATTCTCTACGGGAGCTTCATCCCCTTCCGGTTCACGGCCGACACGGGCACCCTTCGCGAGAACCTCGCCCACGTCCGGTGGAGCCTGTTCAAGGACGGCCGCCGGGCGTTCTCAATCCCGGACGTGGTCAGCAACGTGCTCCTATTTGTGCCGCTGGGCGTCCTTGCCGTGGGCGCACGGGGCACGTCGGGGCCCTCGGTCGCCCCAACGGTGGTCGGGGCCGTCGCGCTGGCCGCCGTCCTGGCGGCGGGAATCGAGGTCGGGCAGCTCTTCGCGCCCGGGCGCGTGAGCTCGATCAGCGACCTGATCGCCAATACCACGGGTGCCCTGCTGGGCGCGGGCGCCGCTGCTAGAGTGCTGCGCCCGATCGAGGGGCGCCTCGGGGTGTGGGGCCAGCGTCTGGTGAGACAGACGCCCGAAGTGCTGCCGCTCGTTGTTCTCGTCGCCGACCAGCTGGCCTCGAGCTTCTACCCATTCCAGGCCACGCTGGACGTGGGAACCGTCTGGACTACCCTCAAGCATGCGCAACGCGTCCCATTCGCAAGCCTGGCGACGGCCTCTTGGACTGACCAACTCGTCGAGCAGGTCCTCCCCTTCGCGCTGATGGCCCTCCTCGTCTTCCGGGCGCTCGGTCGGCGCCGGTCTACGGCGCCGCGCCGGTCGGCCTGGCTCCTCGTCGCGAGCCTCGCTGTCGCCCTCGAGGTCGGCAAGCTCGTCGTCGTCGGCCGGCGGCCGAACGTCGACAACGCGCTCCTGGGCGGGCTCGGGGCCCTTGTCGGGGTCACCGTCCTACCGGCGTTCGTCGGCTCCCGTCCGGTCCGTGCGCGCCCGGCTGCCTGGCTGCTCGCGCTGGCGCTGCTCTTCCTGGTCCACACCGAGCTGACGCCCTATGATTGGCGCATGACGCCCGCATGGGTGGCGGCCAAGATCCGAGGGATCGAGTGGCTGCCCCTGGCCGCCTACTTTCGCGCCCGGCCCGAGCGCGCGCTCTTCGACCTGTGGGAAAAGCTCGTCCGGTCGGGATTCCTCGGTTTCGCGGCAGCCTCGATGGCCGGCCGCGCTGGCATCGTGCCGTGGGTCGTGGGCGCGGCGACGGGGACGTTGTTGGAGGCCGCGCAGCTCGTGACGGCGACACGGGTGCCGAGCGTCACCGACGTCCTGACGATCACCCTCGGCGCTCATGCAGGCGGCGCCGCCTGGCAGTGGTTCGGGCGCTGGCGCGCGGCTCCCGCTGGGGAAAGAAGACTGCCGGTCCCGCCGACGGTCCGGCACCACTGAGGAGAGCCGTCACATGCAGACACGCGCGCCCGTCGAGTCTGGTCCGGACCACGAGACGCTCCTACGCCTCAATCGGGACTACATCCGGTCGGTGCAGACCTCCGATGTCCGCCGTTTCGGAGAGATCCTGGCGGACGACTTCCGGTGCAGCAATCCCGACGGGTCGCTCGTCGACCGGGCGGGCTTCCTGGCCCAGACCGCGCGGCCCGTCTCGATCTCGAACCTCGAAGCCCATGACGTCGAGATCCGCATCATGGGGGACTTCGCGATCATTCACGCGCGCACCACGTACACCCGCCCGGACGGCGGCGTGGGGTCCGGGCGCTACACAGACGTGTGGGCCCGTCACCAGGGCCGGTGGCTCGCCGTCTCCGCGCACGTCACCCGTTGCTGAGGATCCTCGCGCGCCCCGTCAACGGGCCGTCCCGCACAGGAGGACCTCCATGACGACCGGTCAGTCCGAGAAGGCCGCGCGATTCCGCGTGCTTCACGCGGGGCGTGCGTTCGTCATCCCCAACCCGTGGGACGCTGGTTCCGCGCGCGTGCTGGCCGGGCTCGGTTTCGCAGCGCTGGCGACGTCGAGCGGCGCGTGCGCCGGCACGCTCGGTCGGCGCGATGGCCGCGTGACGCGGCAGGAGGCGCTGGCCCACGCGCGGGGCATCGTGGCGGCGACCGACCTGCCGGTTTCCGCCGATCTGGAGAAGGGCTTTGGCGACGCGCCAGCCGCGGCGGCGGAGACGATCCGGCTGGCGGCCGAGGTGGGGCTGGTGGGCGGGTCGATCGAGGACGCCTCCGGCGACCCGGCCCGGCCCCTCTACGACATCGCCCTGGCGACCGAGCGGGTGGCGGCCGCCGTGGAAGCGGCCCGCGCGCTCCCGTTCCCGTTCACCCTGACCGCGCGGGCGGAGAACTTCCTCCGCGGCAACCCGAGTCTGGACGATACGATCGCGCGGCTGGTCGCCTTCGAGCGGGCTGGCGCCGACGTCTTGTTCGCGCCCGGCCTTCCGGACCTGGCCGCGGTGCGGGCCGTCTGCCTAGCGGTGTCGAAGCCGGTCAACTTCATGGTTGGCATCAAGGGCCGGTCGTTCACGCTGGCCGAGCTCGAGGCGGCCGGGGTGAAGCGGATCAGCCTGGCCACCTCGCTCTACCGGATGGCGATGACCGGCTTGCTCACCGCCGCCCGCGAGGTGAAGGACCAGGGCACCTTCGGCTACCTCGACCATTCCGTGCCGACCCCGGAGCTGAGCGCGTTCATGGAGGCCTGAGGCGCCGCGCGAGCGATCCCAGCTTGTCCAGCCAGTGGAGCGTACCGAGCCGCCATCCGGGAAGCTCGGTGTCGAAGAGGAACCGGACGCCCTCCCGCATACAGAAGCTGAAGCCGTCGGCCCCCTGTCCCGTGCGGGGCCGCCCCACCCGGGAGACGTGGAAGCTGAAGGACGTGTCCGGCCGGGCGACTTCTTCCGGCGGCCAAGCGTGCGCGAATCCGGCGATGGCGGTCGACTCACGCCGCTCGACTGCGTAGGGCGCAACCCGGGTTAGGCTAGCTGGTATCGAGCGTGCGCGCCTCCTGGCGGCGAGGTGAGGCGTACGATGGCAGGGAGCACACTCAGAGTAGAGGTGGGCCACAGGAGAGTACTCATGCGCTGGATCGCCCAAGGTCTCGGCCTCGTGCTGGTGGGGTACATTTTGGGATGGACGACGCCACTCTCGCTTCATGCCGAGGATGGCTACACGACTCTCACCTTCGGGGCCTCGGCGTCACACCGGTATCCAGGCACGCTCAGGAAAGAGGGCAACGTAATTCGCTTCGACCTCTCCGCCATCCCCTCGGGGACGCGGATCGTACGCGCCGTGCTGGCGGTGCCGGACAAGGGACACCGACGCGGCGTGGAAGTCCGTGTTCAGGCCAACATCGCGGACGCCAAACCCCTGTCGCTCCGTCCGCCCGAGTTCAAGTCGTTCGACGTCACGAATGAAGTGAAGGCCTGGTTGGCCAGTCCTGCGAGCAACAAGGGCTTCGTCGTCGTTGACAACGGTGGTGTCGATTTCGCAGAAGCCGTCCTGGAAGTGGGCGTTCTCGGGCCAGTGGACGGCTCGATCCCGACGGTTTCCCACATCTCGGCCCTTCACCAGCACGGCCAGACATTTCTCACGTGGAGGGAGCCCGAGGACATCGTGGGCGAGGATGCGCCGACATTCGAGAAACTTGACCAATCCGTCATGAGCGTGCGTGCTCGACGGCGTCTCACCTACCGTGTGTATCGGCACTCGGTCCCAATCACCCCTGTTAACTTGGGCGAGGCCGAGCTCGTGCGCGAGGTGCCGGAGGCGCTCACCGGCTGGGATCTACTCGGAGTCGTGGCCACAGAGCACCCGGCTCCGTCTACGATGCGATCGACCCTTCTGCCGGGAAATCGCGTGCGCTCTCACGTCGTAACCCGGTACCGGCTGACCGATACTGGAGCACGGCTGCCACGAAACACGGGACTGGCGGTTCTCACGACAAGTACACCGGGCACGCGGTACTACGCCATCACGGTCTGTATCGACGGGCGAGAGGCCGCTCCGTCGCTGCACGACGGAGGGAATCGAACTGGACCGATTGAGGAGAGACCAACCAAGTTTCCAGCGATCGTACACCAACGTACTAAGGCGTCAACTGACAAGAACCAGGTCTCCATAGATACCTATGTGTTTTGGGCTGATCATCCCTATGCAGATGCGCCTCGACCCGTGGAGATCTTCCTGCCTCGGTGGCCTGACCTTCCAAAGGGATCTTCAACGAGGCGACTCCCTCTCCTTGTCAACACGGGGAACGTACGGTACAAGGGCGGGCGAAATGACCAGCGCCGTCTGGCACGGGGCATTCCGCTATGTCGCCGGAGCACTCACCATTGGACTCGCTGAAGAAGGTACGCTGTGGTCTGGGCAGCATGAAAGTATCGGAACGCTGCGCGGCTATGGTCAAGGGGTGGTGTGGAACTACGAGCAGCGGCGCGTTCTCATGGCCACCGCGTGGGCCCTCGAACGACCGGACTTCTTTGTTGACCCGGAGCGCGTTCACATTTGGGGTCAGTCCGCCGGTTGGGCCTTGCGCCACGGCGATGTCTATGCGGTGGTCATGTCCGACGGCCACAACAACTACCGGACCAGCCGTGAAGGCATGAAACACGCGTGGAAGTGGGGTCCGCCTGGCGGGGGCAGGAACTGGCTGGGTGTGAACCACTTGGACTACCTGGATCTCGCGCGATGGGTGCGCGACAATCCCGCCATCGAGCTGCCCTTCTGGATCGGTGCCCCCGCCTATGGCACGTTTCCCAGCCACGCTCTCGGTGACTTTGGCTTCAAGCCCTGGCAGGAGTTCCTCTCGGCCATGATGGAGACGCGGCGGGCCTTCGCGGCGACGTGGATGAGCAACGGCCCCGGGGACACCACGGGCGTCATGCAGGAGATGGTCCCGCAGATCCGCCTACATCAGAGCTTGCCTGCGTTCTCCAGGGGTTCTCTGGACGCTCGTCCGCTGACCGACGAACCCAAGGGGCAATACCATCCCGGTAAGTGGGACCAGGACTTCCAACGGCACGCTGACAAGGAAGGCGGAACCAACCTTTACTTGCGGTGGCATACGGACTCCATCGCCGATGAAGCAGACCGTTGGGAAATGACCGTCTTCCTGACAACCAAGGCCCCCGCGGACACCTGCACCGTTGACATCACACCGCGGCGCTCTCAGAAATTCAGGGCCACCCCCGGCGAGCGATTCAAGTGGTCGAACACATCGCTCGCCGGCCAGAGGGAGCTCCAGAGTGGTGAAGTCGTTGCCGATGCGTCGGGCCTGGTCACGCTGGAGAAGGTCGTCGTCGACAAGAGCAGAAACCGGATCAGGATCTGGCGATAGCCGAAGTTCATGGGCCTTACCAATAGTAGGGGCGCGCATCGAGAGCGTCGATCAGCGGTTGGTAGCCGCCGCGCGGATGGTCGAGGCGTGAGGCGGCCGTGACGTCCGGTCAGGCCCCCGTCGCCCCCCTGCCCGGGCTCGCCGGGCGGACGGTCCTCGTGACCGGGGGCGGCGGCGGTCTCGGGAGCGCGATGGCGGCGGGCCTCGCCGAGGCCGGCGCGGCGGTTGCGGTCGCCGACCTCGACGGCGAGCGGGCGTCGGGCGTGGCCGGGGCGGTGGAGGCGGCAGGCGGCCGCGCCGTCGCCGAGCGGCTCGACGTGACCGACGCCGAGGCCGTCGAGCGCGTCATGGATCGGGTCTCCGCCAGCCTCGGGCCGATCGACGGCCTCGTCAACGCGGCGGGCATCACGCGCCGGGGAGCGGCCGCCGACTTCCCGCGGGCGGACTGGGACCGGATCCTCGCCGTCAACCTCACCGGCACCTTCCTCTGCTGCCAGGCCGCCGGCCGGCGGATGCTGGCCCGGGGCCGGGGGGCGATCGTGAACGTGGCCTCGATCGCGGGCCACATCGGGCTCCCCGGCACCATCGCGTATATCGCGGCTAAGGGTGGGGTGGTGATGCTCACGCGGGGGCTGGCGGTCGAGTGGGCGCGCCACGGCGTCCGTGTCAACGCTTTGGCGCCTTCGTGGTTCGCGACGGACATGGGGAACCTGATCGAGCGGGAGCCCGAGTACCGTGATCGCGTCCTCCGCCGGGTGCCGCTCGGCCGCCTGGGCCGGCCCGAGGAGCTGATCGGCGCGACAGTGTTCCTGCTCTCCGACGCGGCGTCGATGGTCACCGGCCACGTCCTCGCCGTGGACGGGGGCGTCCTGGCGAGCTGACCCGCGAACCGGGATCCCCGCCGTCCGGCGTCTTGAAACCGCGGCGCCGGACGGCGATCCTTGAGGGAAGGAGGAGACGATGACGACGGTGGTGCTGGCCGAGCGGTGGGCCGAGCGGGGGTACCTGCCGGCAATGGACGTGGTCACGCCCGAGGAGGCCGTCCGGTGCCGAGCCGAGTTCGACGCGCTGGAGCGGGAGATCCCGCCGGAGACCGCAGAGGTCCGGATCCTCGACCGGCACCTCGACCTGGAGTTCGTCTGGCGGATTGCGACGCATCCGCGGGTGCTCGACGCCGTGGAGGCCGTCCTCGGGCCCGACGTCCTCCTCCTCGCCTCGAACTTCTTCTGCAAGTACCCCGCGGAGGAGCGAGGCGAGCGGTTCGTGGCGTGGCACCAGGACGTGACCTACTGGGGCCTCGAGCCGCCCCGGGCGATCACCGCCTGGATCGCGATCGACGACGCCGACGAGGAGAACGGGTGCATGCAGGTGATCCCGGGCTCGCATCGCCTCGGCATCCTCGAGCACGGCAAGTCCGCCCGCCCGGGCAACCTCCTCAGCGTCAACCAGGAGGTCCCCGAGGAGCTCATCGACGAGCGGCGGGCGGTCACGCTCCCGCTCCGGGCGGGGCAGATGTCGCTCCACGACGGGATGCTGCTCCACGGGAGCCACCCGAACCGCTCGACGCGCCGCCGCTGCGGCTTGGCGGTGCGCTTCACGACGCCCGATGTCCGGCAGGTCTCCACCAACTCGCTCCGGGGCTACTACCGGCCGGTGCTCGTCCGCGGGATCGACCGCTTCCGTCACTTCCCGTCCGTCGAGGTGCCCTGGCGGGCGTGACCGGGGTCGGGGCCCGCACGGTGAGCCAGGGCGCCGCGCGCCGGATCCGCCTGGCGGCGCTCGCGCTCCTCGCGGGGACCACGCTCGCGGGCGCGGCCCCCGCCCGCGGCGCGCCTACGGCGCCGCCGTCGCGTGTCCAGGCGCAGTTCGACGTCGGCGCGGGCTCGCCAAGCCCGTTCCCCGCCGACTGGCTCACGGTCCCCGACCGCGCCCAGCGGACCGGGCTCCGGGTGGCGAATCCCCCCGCGCGGTGCGTCACGGGGCGCTCGGCCTGCGACGACCAGCGTCTTCTCGGCGAGCTGGACGGCTTCGACCTCGATCCTCGTCTCGCCCTTCGTTTCACCGGCCCGATCGACGTCGGGAGCGTCAGCTCGCGCAGCGTCTTCCTGGTCCGTCTGGTCGCAGGACCGCCCGAGGTCACCGGCGTCGACCGCCTCGTCTGGGATCCCGACACGCACACGCTCTACGCGCGCCCCGAGACGCTCCTCGAGCCGGAGACGCGGTACGGGCTCGTGGTGACGCGCGAGCTCCGCGACTCGGCGGGCCGCTCCGTCGAGGGTTCGGCGAGCTTCGCGTCCCTCCTTCGGGGCGGAAGCGGGCCCGCGGGCATGCCCGACCACCGGATCGCCTTCCGTCTCTTGCGGGGAGCGATCGAGCGCCGGGGCATCCGCCCCGACCGCGTCCTCGTCGCCTCCATCTTCACCACTGGGAGCGTCACGGCGTTTCTCGAGCAGGCCCGTGACGCGCTCGACCGGCGGCCGCCGGCCCCGGCGCTCATGACGGCGCCCGAGGGCGGGGGGCGCGCGTGGTTCCCGCGGGCCCGGCTCGCCCGCCTCGTCCTCCGCCGCCAGGTCGCTCCGGTGGCCGCCCCGCCGCCGCCGGGGCGCGGCGGGGACGAGCCCCCGCCGGGGTTCCGCGACGAGCCGCTTCCCCTCGACGCGTTGCCGGCGGCCGCGGTGGGCGGGGTCGGCATCGGCTGGTACTGGTCGCCGTGGTACCTCACCCCGGAGCGCCGGATCCACGAGGCGCCGACCCTGGCTCCACATCTGGGCGCCGGCGTCGAGGTGCCCGTGCCCTTCGTCGTGGTGACGCCCGCCGGTCGGCCGCCCCTCGAGGGCTGGCCGCTCGCCGTGTTCGGGCACGGCTACGGCGGGGAAATGCTTTCGAGCGCACTGCTCGTCGCAGGCGGTCTCGCGCGTCAGGGCATCGCGACGATTGCAATCTCGGTGGTCGGCCACGGCGGCGGACCCGAAAGCCAGCTCCTGGTCACCCTCGACGATGGGCGGACCCACACGGTGCGGGTGCCGGGCCGCGGCGCGGATCTGGACGCCGACGGACGCATCGACCCGGTGGAGGGCCTGTCCACGCTTCCCGGCGGGTCGCTCGGGGCGCTCGGGCTCCGGGACGGCCTCCGCCAGCAGGTGGTCGACCTCATGGCGCTCGCGCGAGCCGTCGGGGAGGGGCTCGATGTCGACGGCGACGGCGCCCCGGACACCGGGCACGGGCCCCTGTCCTACGCAGGGCACTCGCTGGGCGGCATTTACGGGACGCTCTTTCTCGCGGTCGAATCGCGCGTCCGCGTCGGCGCCCTGGTGGTGCCGGGCGGGCCCGTGTCCGAGGTTGCCCGGCTCTCACCCGTCTTCCGGCCGCGCGTGCGTGACGCCCTCGGGCGCCGGAACCCGCCCCTCCTCAATCTCGCCGGCGACTTCCGGGAGGATCTGCCCCTCCGCGGCGACGGTCCCGTCGTGGCCCCGGCCCAGGGCGCGCTCGCGGTCCAGGAGTACCTCGCCCAGGTCGAGTGGCTCGGCCGCAGAGCCGATCCCGTCGCCTACGCGCGCCACCTCCGGCGCGCTCCTCTCCCCGGGCTCGAGCCCGCCCGTGTGCTGCTCCAGTTCGCGCTGGGGGACCGTGTCGTGCCCAACGCGACGACCGCCACGCTCGTCCGCGCCGGGGAGCTGAGCGATCGCACGGTGCTGGTCCGAACCGACCGCGTCGCCCGGGTGGCCGGCGCCGAGTGGCGCGACCCGCACGGGTTCCTGCTCGCCGTGCGCGCGCCAGGCCTTGTCGGCCGCGTGGCCGCGCTGGCGCAGGAGCAGGTCGCCCGCTTCCTGCGCGACGACGGCGAGAGCGTGTGGACGCCACCGAGCCTCTCCTCGGCGGGCCCGGACGACCGCTACCTCGAAGGCCCGCCCGCCGGACAGTGACGCCGCGCGGCGGCGCCGACCCGATCCCGACCCCGCCGCGGTTGAAAGCCAGCGGGGGAGTGAGGGTACAATGGGCCACGTCGATCGCGTCCGCGCCCCCGGCGTCCGGCCGCGCCCCCGGTGACCCCGAACCTGCGAGGGCCCCATGAAAGTCCTGAGGATCGTGCCGGAACGGTGCACGGGCTGCCTCCGGTGCGAGCTGGCGTGCTCGTACGTGCAGACGGGCACGTTCCAGCCGGCCAAGTCGGTGATCCGCGTGTCCCCCTTCGAGGGCCACACGAGCTACGCGCCGTACACGTGCTTCCAGTGCGCCGAGGGCTGGTGCATGACGGCGTGCCCGGTCGGCGCGATCGTCATCTCCCCGGTTGGCGCGAAGGCCGTGGTCGACGACCAGTGCGTGGGGTGCAAGCTTTGCACCATCGCGTGCCCCTACGGGACGATGTTCTACAACCCCGACACCCAGAAGGCGTTCAAGTGCAACCTCTGCGGCGGCGACCCGGCGTGCGCCCACGCGTGCCCGACCCAGGCGATCCTCTACGAGGACGTCGAGACGCAGGACTGGCTGGGTGACTTCGCGGCGGCCCGGGCCGCCGGCACGCTCGTTTCCGCCGGCGGGAACGGGAGGCACTGATGGCGGCGCGCCACGTCATCGTCGGAGGCGGCACCGCCGGCCACAACGCCATCAACACGATCCGCCAGGAGGAGCGGCAGCGCTCGGAGATCGTGCTCGTCTCGGCCGAGCGGCCCTACTCGCGCATGGTTCTCCCGTACTACCTCGGCCGCACCATCGCCGAGTCGCACGTCTTCACGGCCACCCCCGCGAAGCTCGGCCAGCTGGGCGTGACGGCCCACATCGGGCGGAGGGCGGCGGCGCTCGACGCCGGGGCCGGGAAGCTCACGCTCGACGACGGCTCCGCCCTCGAGTACGACGACCTCCTGGTCGCGACCGGGTCCTCCGCGGTGCGGGCTCCCGTCCCGGGCGCCGACGGCCCCGGCGTCCACAGCTTCTGGACGCTCGAGCAGGCGCGCGGCGTCGTCGCCGAGATCGGGGCAGGCAGCCACGTGGTGATGGTGGGGGCGGGCTTCATCGCGTTCACAATCCTCAACTCCATCCTGGCGCTCGGCGCGCGGCTGACGATCGTCGAGATCGCGCCCCAGATCCTGCCGCGCATGATCGACCGGCAGGGCGCGTCGCTGGTCGAGGCCTGGCTCCGGAAGCACGGCGTGGAGGTCCGCACCGGCGCCACGCTGACCGCGGTGGAGCAGCACGCCGGGCGGCGGCGCCTGCGCTTCAAGGATGGCTCGGACCTCGACGCGGACGTCGTGATCATGGCGACGGGCATCCGCACGAACCTCGGGTGGCTCGAGGGCTCCGGCGTCCGGGTGAACCGGGGCGTCGTCGTGGACGACCACCTCCGCTCGAGCGTGGCGAACGTGTACGCCGCCGGCGACGTGGCCGAGGGGCGGGACCTGGTGACCGGGCAGCCCGACGTCCACGCCATCGAGCCCACCGCCATGGAGCACGGCCGGGTGGTCGGGGCCAACATGGCGGGGCGGCACGTCCGCTACCGCGGCAGCCTCCTCATGAACATCGTGGAGGTCTGTCACCTCGACGTCGCGAGCTTCGGGCGCTGGGACGACCCCGCGGCGGAGCTCATGCTGGCGGTGGATCCCGACCGGCCCTCCTACCGGAAGCTCCTCTGGCACGGCGACCGGCTGACGGGCGCGATGATCCTCGGCCCCTCCGCCGATATCTGGACGACCAACGACGTGGGGATGCTGAAGGGCCTCGTGCAGGCAGGCACACCGCTCGGGGCCTGGAAAGAGCAGCTGCGCCGGAATCCCTTCGACGTCAAGCGCGCCTACGTCGCCTCGCATGCGACCCGGCAGCTGCTCCCCGAGACCGTGCTCGGCCGGCCCGCGCCCGCCCCCGCCGTCCTCTGGAGCTAGGACGGGGTCAGGCCTTGACTTCCATACAATTCGACCGGGCGACGGATGTGCGAGCCGGAGGGGTGGCGAAATGTTTAGAAGTCAAAGCCTGACCCCGCAAGGAGACCATAGATGACGCAGGTGGCGACGAGGGAGGCGGCGGCCCTGCGGGCCGACCTGCCCGGCGGATACGCCGGGCAGCTCCTCCGGGTGGATCTCTCGGCCGGCCGCGCCTGGGGCGAGCCGTGGTCGCCCGCCGACATGCGCACGTACCTCGGCGGCGCGGGGATCGGGGCAAAGATCCTCTGGGACGAGGTCCCGGCCGAGGTGGGCTGGGACCATCCGCAGAACCGCCTCGTGCTGGGGACCGGCCCCTTCGCCGGCCTGCCGGTCTGGGGCACGGGCGGCCTCACCGTCGTCACGCGCGGGGCGATGACGAACGGCGGCACCTCGACCCAGGCCAACGGCTTCTTCGGCGCCAACCTGAAGTATTGCGGCTACGACGCCATCGTGGTCCACGGCCAGGCCCCCGAGTGGACCTACCTCCTGATCCGTGGCGACCGGGTCGAGCTCAAGGACGCGCGGCACCTCCTCGGCAAGGACACCTGGGAGACGCAGGACGCGCTGAACGCCGAACTCGGCTGCTCCGGCCACATGCTGAGCGTGTACTCGATCGGGCCGGCCGGCGAGAACCTGGTCCGCTTCGCGGCGATCCAGGGCGACTATGGCCACGTCGCGTCCAAGAACGGCGTCGGCGCCGTCATGGGTAAGAAGCGCCTGAAAGCGGTGGCGATCGTGCGAGGGGGCCACGCGCTCCGGGCGGCCGACCCGCGCGGGCTCATCGCGGCGGCGGACGACATCTCCCACGACCTCCGCACGAACCCCGCCGCCAAGACGCTCTACGAGTACGGCACGCTGCCGGGCGTGGTGAACCTGGGCGCGCTCGGCGCGCTGCCGATCAAGAACTACACGACGAACGTCACGCCGGCCGGCGTCGACATGAAGCAGTGGGAGGCCCCGGCGCTCCGGAACGGTTTCGACCACCGCGGGCACCAGTGCAACGCCTGCGGCATGCACCACTGCCACATGCAGGTGCTGCCGAGCGGCAAGCACAAGGGCCAGATCGTCGACGAGCCGGAGTACGAGGGCTGGTCGGGCGCGGGCTGGACCATCGGGTGCACCGACCCGGTGGCCGTCTCCTGGCTCAACACGCAGATCGACCGGGCCTGCGTCGACGTCAACGAGTTCGGGTGGCTCTGTGGCTGGGTGATGGAGTGCCAGGAGAAGGGCCTCATCACCGAGCAGCAGCTCGGGTTCCGGCTCGCCTGGGGCGACGCCGAGGGGGCGAATCGGCTCCTCCAGATGATCAGCCGGCGCGAGGGGCTGGGCGACCTCCTGGCTGAGGGCACGAAGCTCGCCGCCGAGCGGCTGGGCGGTGGCGCCCAGGAGTGCGCGATCTACACCGGCAAGAACGCCTCGCCCCGTGGCCACGACCACCGGGCGCGCTGGGAGGAGATGCTCGACACGTGCACCGGCTCGACCGGCACGCTCGAGACGGGGCCGCCGGTGTTCCCGGCCGAGCTCGGGCTGCCCGCCCGCATCAACCCGTTCGATCCCGAGCAGGTCGCGCGCCAGGTCGCCGGCCTCAACGGGCGCCGGAACTTCGAGGACTCGCTCGGGGCGTGCATCTTCACCACCCGGACGTACCTCGAGAACCTGACGCGCACCTTGTCGGCGGCCACCGGCTGGGACTACTCCCGCGATGAGGCCATGCGCTTCGGCCGGCGGATCGGGGCGATCTTCCGCGCCTTCAACCTCCGGTGCGGCATCGGCAACGAGCTCGAGCGGCCGTCCCGGCGCTACGGGTCGGTCCCGATCGACGGCCCGGCCAAGGGGCAGTCGATCGAGAAGCACTGGGACCGGATGCTCGACCTCTGGTACGAGGGCATGGGGTACGATCGCGCGAGCGGGCGGCCGACCCGGGAGACGCTGCGCGCGGTCGGCCTGGAGTGGATGATCCCGGCCGTGTGGGGTGGGCACCGGTGAGCGGCGCCCCCGTCCTGACGGGCCCCATGACGGTGCACGTCGAGGTGCTCTCGTGGGTGAACCGGTTCGTCGGGGGGCCGGGCACGGGTGAGGTGACGGTGGACCAGGCGGTACCCCGGGGCTCGAACGTCCGCGCCGTCCTCCGGGCCGTGTCGGACCGGTTTCCGGAGCTGGGCCGCGCCCTCTGGGACCCGACGCGGCCCCGCGAGCTCGGCGACAACATCGAGGTGCTCGTCGGCAACGCCGTCCTCGGCGTGACCCACGACCTCGACTCGGAGCTCGTCGAGGGCGAGCGGGTTACGCTGCTCGGCCAGTACATGGGCGGGTAGGAGAGAGGAGACGGCGGCCCCGGCCGCCCGGCTCACGGAGGGCTTCGCGTGATCGTCCCGGAGGCGTCGGTGCTGGGGGTGTTCGTCGTGGCGGCGGTGGTGCTCCTCCTCACCCCGGGGCCGGCGGTGCTCTACATTGTCACCCGCAGCGTGGAGCAGGGCAGGCTGGCCGGGTTGGTCTCGGCGCTCGGCGTTCACGCGGGCACGCTCGTCCACGTGGCGGCGGCCGCGCTCGGCGTGTCGGCGCTCCTGGTCTCGTCCGCCGTCGCCTTCGATGTCGTGAAGTACCTGGGGGCGCTCTACCTGATCTACCTCGGGATCCGGAAGCTCCTGGGCTGGGATCAGGGTGCAGAGGGACGAGCGCCCGGGCCCCGCAGCCTTCGCCGGCTCTTCGGCCAGGGCGTGGTGGTGAACGTCCTGAACCCGAAGACCGCGCTCTTCTTCCTGGCCTTCCTCCCGCAGTTCGTGGACGTGTCGAAGGGCGCGGTGGGCGTCCAGATTCTCACCCTGGGGCTGATCTTCGTGGCCCTCGGCGTGGTCAGCGACGGCCTCTACGCGCTGGCCGCCGGCACCGCCGGGGACTGGCTCAAGCGGGACGGCCGGCTCCTTCGCGCGGAGCGGTACGTCAGCGGGGGCGTGTTCGTCGGCCTCGGGCTGACGGCGGCCCTCGCCGGTAACGGCCGGAAGTAGCCTAGCCCCTTCGCCCGCTCTCGGGCGGCCCACGAAGCACGGTCATTCGCGACTCACGTGCTACCGTGGGCGGCATGGAACCGATCCGCGGCATCGTGGCGGTGCCGGTCCCGCCGATGATCCCGGCCGGCCTCTGGCCGGCGTAGCGGCCGCGCCGCGGGTGGGCGCGCAAGGCGGCGCGGCGGGCCCGGCGGAGGCGCCCGGCGGCGGCGCCCGGCCCGGGCGCCGGCCGGGATGGACGGCGTACGCCCAGACGGCTGCCGCCTTCCTCCTGATCCTGCTCGTCTGGCAGCTGGTCGGGCTCAGGGTCCCGCGCTACCTCCTGCCCACGCCGCTCGCCACCCTGACGGAGCTGTACGTCCGCGCACCGCTCCTCGGCCAGCACGCGCTGGTCACGCTCCGCGAGATCGCGCTCGGCTTCCTCCTGGCCGTTGCCGTCAGCGTGCCGTGCGGGCTCGCGGTGGCCTTCTCGCGGTCGGTCGAGCGGGTGGTGATGCCGGTCCTGGTGTTCACCCAGCTCGTCCCGAAGATCGCCCTCGCCCCCCTGTTCATCATCTGGTTCGGCTTCGGCCTCTTCCCCAAGGTGTTCATGACGTTCCTGCTGTCGTTCTTCCCAATCGTGATCGACTCCATCGCGGGGTTCCGCTCGCTCGACCGCGAGATCGAGCACCTGATCCGGTCTATGGGGCTCGGGGTCTGGCCCGCCTTCGTCAAGGTGCGACTCCCGCACGCCTTGCCTCAGATCTTCACGGGACTCAAGGTCGCGATCACCCTCGCCACCGTCGGCGCCATCATCGGGGAGTTCGTCGGCTCGGACCGCGGACTCGGCTACCTCCTGCTGGTTGCGGGCGGCGACCTCCGCACCGAGCTGCTCTTCGCGACCCTCGGCGTGCTGACGGCGATCGGCCTGATCCTCTACTGGGTGATGGCGCTGCTCGAGCGCCTGGCGATTCCCTGGCACGTCTCGCGCCGGGGACCGCTCGGCGCCGAGGGAGGGCTCTGACCGCACCAGCCCACAGGCAATCCCGGGACCAGCCGGAGGAGGACACCCGATGCAGGTTTCACGGGCGGATCTCTGGTGGGCCGTGTCAAGGGGCGTGATCGGCCGGGAGCAGGTGGAGCCCCTGTGGCAGGCGCTGGCCGAGCGCGGCGCGGGTCGCCAGTCCTTCGACCTTCCGCACCTGGCGTACTACCTGGGAGCGCTCATCGTCATCTCGGCGATGGGCTGGTTCATGAACCAGGCCTGGGAAGTACAGGGCGGGAGTGCTCTCCTCGTGATCGCCGTCGCCTACGGCGTGATCTTCGCCAGCGTCGGCTGGCGGCTCTGGACCCGCGAGGGCCTGCGGGTGCCCGGCGGCCTCCTGATCACGACGGCCGTGTGCATGGTGCCGCTGGCCGTCTACGCGCTGGAGCGCCTCACCGGCATTTGGCCGCAGGGCGATCCGGGGCCGTACCGCGGGTACCACGTCTGGGTCAAGGGGAGCTGGTTCCTCATGGAGGCCGCGACTATCGTGGCCGGCCTCGTCGCGCTCACGGTCGTCCGCTTCCCCTTCCTCACCGCGCCGATCGCTTTCTCGCTCTGGTACATGTCCATGGACCTCACCCCGCTCCTCTTCGGGCGGGCCGACTTCACCTGGGAGGAGCGGCTCTGGGTGTCGCTCCTCTTCGGCCTCGTCATGCTCGTCGTCACCTACCTGGTCGACCGGCGCACGGAGGAGGACTTCGCGTTCTGGGGCTACCTGTTCGGCCTGGCCGCGTTCTGGGGGGGGCCTGTCGCTCATGAAGAGCGAGAGCGAGGCGAACCGGGCGCTCTACTGCGCCATCAATGTCGGGCTGATGCTGCTCTCTGTCCTCCTCGAGCGCCGGGCCTTCCTCGTCTTCGGGGCGCTCGGGGTATTCGGCTACGTCGGCCACCTCGCCTACCGCGTCTTTCAGGGCTCCTTGCTGTTCCCCTTCGTCCTCACTATCATCGGGGTCGGTGTGATCTTCCTCGGCATCCAGTATCAGCGGCGCCGGCCGGCGATCGAGCGGGCGATCCTGGGGGTCTTCCCGGAGGGCGCCCGGCGTCTCCTGCCGCCGAGCCGCGGGTGAGGAGGGCAGCGTGATCCTCAAGGCGACGGACCGATCGACGTACCTCGACCTCGAGAAGATGGACTGGGAGCCGAGCGGGTTCCCGGGCGTGTGGAACAAGGTGCTCTACGAGGACCCCTCCGGCCGGCGGACGATCCTCACGCGTTTCGAGCCGGGGGCGAAGCTGCCCCGGCACCGGCACGTCGGGCTCGAGCAGACCTTCATTCTGGAAGGCTCGCTCGTCGACGACGACGGCGTCTGCACCGCCGGGAACTTCGTCTGGCGGCGCCCCGGCTCCGTCCACCGGGCGTGGTCGCCCGAGGGCTGCCTCGGCATCGGGATCTTCGAGCGTCCGAACGAATTCCTGGAAGAGCCGGACCGGGCCTAGCGGGCCCGCGGCGGGGGAGGCAGACGACAATGGGGCGGAGGGGGCATCTTCTGCTCGCGGGCGCGGGGCTCGCACTGGCGGCGGTCGCGGCGTGGTCGGCGTCGACGCCCGGGGCCGGCGCCCAGGACAAGGTTACGTTCCGCATGAACTGGACGTGGGGCGGCATCCACGCGCCGTTTGCGCTGGCCAAGGAGCGCGGCTACTTCGAGAAGGCGGGCGTGAACGTCGAGATCCTGGAGGGGCGCGGCTCGGCCGTCACCGTCCAGCTGGTCGGCACCAAGTCGGACACCTTCGGCTGGGCGGACGGCGCCAGCCTCACCCAGAACGCCGTCAAAGGGATTCCGGTCAAGGCGGTCGCCACGATCCTCAACGTGCTGCCGTACGCCGTGGTATCGCTGGAGGAGACCAACATCCGGACGGTCAAGGACCTCGAGGGCAAGTCGCTCGCGATCACCCCGGGCGACGGCCTGACCCAGACGTGGCCGGCGGTCGTCGCCGCCAACAAGCTGAACGCCGACTCGATCAAGCTGATCCACATGGACCCGAAGGCGAAGATCCCCGCCGTGACCGAGAAGCAGGCGCACGCGCTCCTCGGGGGCGCCGACGACCAGGCGGTCACGATGGACGTGAAAGGCTTCAAGACGAGGGTCCTGAAGTTCAGCGACCTCGGCGTGCCCACGGTCGGCTTCACCGTCTTCGCGCACCAGGACACCATCAAAGAGCGGCCGGACCTGGTCCGCAAGATGGTGGCCGCTAGCATCAAGGGATGGGAGGACGCCCAGAAGGACCCCGATGCCGCGGTCGCGGCCCTGATGAAGCTCGCGCCGCTGGTGGACCGGGAGACTATCCGCCGGCAGCTCGCCGTCGACCTCGGTCTCCTGTTCAGCGCGGCCAACAAGCAGAAGCGCCTCGGGTTCGGGCCGCCGGAGGACTGGGAGGCGACGCTCGACGTGCTCAAGAAGTACCGGGGCGTCGAGACCAACCTCCCGGCGACCGCCTTCTACACGAACGAGTTCCTGCCGTAGAGGGCCCGACCGCCTCGCCGCCGGGCGCGGGAGCCGCTCCGCGTTGCTCCCGCGCCCGCTGATCGCGCTCGCCGGGGTCTCCAAGACCTACGCCGCGACCGACGGGCTGGTACACGCGGTGGAGCAAGTCTCCCTCGACGTGCCCGCCGGCGAGTTCCTGTCGATCCTGGGCCCGTCGGGCTGCGGCAAGAGCACCCTCCTCCTCATGATCGCCGGGCTGCTCATGCCGACGTCGGGAGAGATCCGCGTCGCCGGCCACTCGGTCATCCGCCCCCAGACCGACGTCGGTATCGTGTTCCAGAACCCCGTCCTACTCGACTGGCGGACGGTCGTCCGGAACGTGCTGCTCCAGGTGGAAGCGCGGGGGCTCGACCTCGCCGAGTACCGGGTGAAGGCCCGAGACCTCCTGCACGCGGTGGGGCTCGAGGGGTTCGAGGACAAGTACCCGTTCGAGCTGTCCGGCGGCATGCGCCAGCGCGCCGCCATCTGCCGCGCCCTGATCCACGACCCGCCGCTCCTCCTCATGGACGAGCCGTTCGGCGCGCTCGACGCCTTGACGCGCGAGCAGATGCGGCTCGACATCGAGCGGCTCTGGATCGAGCGTCGGAAGACCGTCGTGTTCATCACGCACTCGATTCCGGAGGCGGTCCTCCTGTCGGACCGGGTCGTGGTCATGTCGCCCCGGCCGGGACGGGTCGACGGCGTCTTCGACATCGACCTGCCGCGCCCGCGCCGCCTCGAGGTGCAGGAGTCGCCCAGGTTCGCCGGGTACCTGAAGGCGATCACGGACCTCTTCCGCGCGCGCGGCGTCCTCCGCTACTGAAGGGCGGCTCCATGCCCCGGCTCAGATTCGGGATCTGCCCCACCGAGGGCGGGCACTTCGTCCGGGAGGCGCTGACCGAGGTCGAGCGGGCCGAGGCGCTCGGATTCGACTCCGTCTGGCTCGCCGAACACCACGGGGTCCGCGACCACTACTGGCCCGCGCCGGTCCAGATGCTGACGGCGCTCGCCGCGCGCACGTCGCGCGTCCAGCTGGGCGCCAACGTGTGCGTCTTCCCCTTCTACCACCCGGTGCGGCTCGCCGAGGAGACCGCGCTCCTCGACGTCGTCTCGGGCGGCCGCGCGGTGCTGGGCGTCGCCATCGGCTACAAGCCCGACGAGTTCCTCCTCTACGACGCCGCCCTCGAGAAGCGCGGCGCGCGGCTCGAGGAGGGGCTCGCCCTCATGAAGGCCCTCTGGACGCGGGACGGCGTGACGCACCGGGGCGCGCACTTCACGGTGGTCGACGGGCGGATCGAGCCGAAGCCCGTCCAGCGGCCGCACCCGCCCGTGTGGATCGGCGGCTGGGGCGACGTGACCCTCCGGCGGGCGGCGCTCCTCGCCGACGCCTGGCTCCCCGGGCCGACCGCCGATCTCCCGCGTCTCTTGCGCAGCCGGGCCCAGATCCTTGCCCACCGGGAGGCTGCGGGGCTCCCCGCGCCGACCGAGTGGCCCGTCACGCGGGAGCTCGTGATCGCCGAGACGGAGCGGGAGGCGCGCGAGCTGGCCGAGCGGCACCTCATGCTCGCCTACGGCAAGGAGTACGGCGGAACCTGGAAGCACCCGTTCATCGACGCGGCGACGGCGGCCGACCTGGACAGGCTCGCAGTGGACCGCTTCCTCATCGGCAGGCCTGACCGGATCGTGCGGGGGCTCGAGCCCTACGTCCGCCAGTACGGCATGACCCACGTGATCTTCAGGCTCTTCACGCCGGGGATGCCGCACCCGACGATCCTGCGCCAGCTGGAGCTCCTCGGGCGGGAGGTCCTGCCCACCTTCCGGTAGGCACAGCGTCGCCGACGACGTCCGGGAGTTGCCGCGGCTGCTGCGGCTAGATCAGAGCAGGACGTCGTGGAGCGAGGTGATCAGGACGCACGTGCAGCCCGTCTCGCTCCAGACCCGACGGTCGACCTTGCCGGCTTCCGCCCGGCGGTAGTCACCGGGATAGAACCTCTCATCGTCGACGATCAGCTCGCCCTCCAGCATGTGTAGCTCTTCGACGCCGGCATGGCGATGGGGCGGATAGTCGGTTCCCGGCGCGAGCCGCACCAACATGCTGACGCGGTTCTTCTCCGTATCGGTCGCGAGCAGCTTGCAGGAGATGCCGGGCGCCACTGCCTTCCATTCCGGCTCGGGCCATCGCGTTGGCGCCGGCGCCACCGGCTCCCCGCCCGTCTCCGTCGCGATTCGCTCCGCGAGGCGCTCCCACAGGGATGTCGAGGGGCGCAGTACGTCGGTCGGCCAGGACACGAAGGAGTCGAGGACCGGACGAAGCATCTCCATCTCCTGCCGGCAGTCCGCGCAGGCGGCGAGCTGCGCTTCCACCAGGGGCACGTCGCTCGACGGGAGGGCCCGCAGGGCGTGCTGGAGGACCAGGTCCGAGTGGCCCTCTCCGTGCCGGTCCGAGGCGGAGCTCATGGCCCCTTCTCCCCCCGGGCGAGCGCCTGCCTGAGCTTCCCCAGGCCGGACCGGATCCGGGTCTTGACGGTCCCGAGCGGCTGGTTCAGCCGTGCCGCCGTCTCGTCGTACGTCAGCTCGGAGAAGTATGCGGTCTCGATCGCCTGTCGCTCGTCTGGCGTGAGGATCGTCAAGGTGCTTCGCAGGAGGCGGCCCTGCTCCCTGAGGTCGAAGGCGTCGTGGGGGTCGCTCGTGGCGGCCGCCGGAAGGGAGCTGTCCCCCTGCTGGTTGACGCGCTTCTTCCGCTGGTCGAACCGCAGCCGGTCGATCGCCCGGGACCGCGCCTGGTTCATGATCCAGGCGACGACGGAGCCGCCAGCCGCGTCGTACCTCGACGCGCGCCGCCACACGTCGTGAAACACGTCCAGCGTCACCTCTTCCGCCGTTTCCCGATTGTTGGTGATCCGCGCCACTAGCGTGAACACGATCCGATTCGTCCGCTCGTACAGCGCATGCAGCGCTCGCTCATCGCCCGCGGCGATGGACTGGACGAGCCCGACCCAGCTCGCTTCGGGTACCGGAGTCTTCGCCTTGTCGACGTAGAGCACATCGCCGAGGACTCGCTCCGCGCGATCATCGTGGTTCCGGCGTGGTGGGCTGGCCGTATCCACAGCGTGACATCATGGTCGGCATTGGCAGGCCTCGTCAAGCCGCGGTGGCCGGGACCCGCCGGCGTCGGGCGGAGCGAGGGGATCGCGCCGGCGCCGACGTCCGTCCCTTGATCAGGGACCGGATCGCCCGGGCGAGGTCTTCCGGCAGGCACGGCTTGGCGAGATAGAGATCGCAGCCGGCCGCCCGAGCCTGCACGTCGTCGCCCACGAGGGCATGGGCGGTGAGCACGAGGACGGGGATCTGCTTGGTCGCGGGATCTGCCTTGAGCCGGCGCAGGGCTTCCCAGCCGTCCAGCCGCGGTAGCCGCAGGTCCATCACGATGACCGCCGGCATGAGCGCCGGTGCCTGCTCGAGCGCCTGGAGGCCGTCCGTGGCCTCGACCACCCGAAAGCCTTCCCATTCCAGGTACTGGCGGTACATCGCGCGGTTGTCGTCGTTGTCGTCGACCAGCTCGACGAGCGGGGCCTTGGTCGGGAGTGCCGGGTTGCGCGGAGCGGCCATCACCCCATAGAACGTCAAATCGGCCGGTTTGGATTGGCGAAGGGGAAGATCGCGCTAGGCGGGTAAGATGGCTCGGCTCGCCGGGGAACTGGCGCCACGCAGCCCCGTCGGCCCGGCGGTCCCGGGGGATCGCGCGGGCTAGCGCCGGGCGAGCGCGTTCCGGGCGAGGAGCTCCCCGACCAGGTCGTCGAAGGCCGCCACTGTCTCGTCGATGTCCTGCTCCTCGTGGGCCGCTGACGTCATGCCGCCGTTGTAGGACATGAGCTCGATGCCCCGGACGCGGAGGCCGTTCTGGAGGGCCCGCACGAGGGTGGGATCCATGCTCTTGAGCGTGACGGCGTCGAGCCAGCGGTAGTCCTCGGGACGCGCCACGGGCAGGGGGCTCCCCGGCGCCTCGAGGAACACGTGGAACACCGAGCTCTCGCCGTAGGCGAGCCCGCGGACCCCGCGGCGCTCGAGCACGCCGTTCAGCCCCGCGCGGAGACGCTCGGCGAGGGCGTCGGCCCGGCGCGTCGGCTCCCCGGTGGCCACGATGCTGAGGCAGGCCAGCCCCGCCGCTGCGGTGAGCGGCGTCGCGTTGTAGGTGCCCTGGTGCGCGACCCGGCGGAACCGGTCGTGGAAGGCGTCCCCCGTGATGTCGAAGACCCGCATCACGTCGGCCCGCCCGCAGACGGCGGCGCCCGGCACGCCTCCGCCCACGATCTTCGCGTGAGTCGACAGGTCGGGGGTAACGCCGAACCGCTCCTGGGCGCCCCCGGGCGCCCAGCGGAACCCGGTGATGACCTCGTCGAAGATGAGGAGCGTCCCGTGGCGGCGCGTCACCTCGCGGAGGCCGGCGAGGAACCCCGGCCGGAGCGGGAGCCGGGCCCACGAGCCGCCGCTCGGCTCGAGAATCACCGCGGCGACGTCGCCGCGCTGGCCGAGGATCCGGTCGACCTCGTCGAGGTCATTCGCCGGGGCCATCACCGTGCCGAGCCGGAACCCCGGCGCGAGGCCGATCGACGGCGGCGTGTCGAAGGGCGGCGCGTAGCCCGTGACGAGCTCGTCGCCCCAGCCGTGGAAGTGGCCCTCGAAGCGGAGGATCGTCGGCCGGCCGGTGTGAGCCCGCGCCACCCGGCAGGCCAGCATATCGGACTCCGTGCCCGAGTTCGTGAAGCGGACCCGCTCGGCGCACGGCACGAGCGACTGGATCCGCTCCGCCCACTCGACCTGGAGCGGGTGGTCGCTGCCGAAGTGGGTGCCGAGGGGCGCCGCCTTGATGACGGCCTCGACGATGGCAGGATGGGCGTGGCCGAGGAGGAGCGCGCCGTTCCCGAGGTGGTAGTCCACGTACCGGTGGCCGTCGACGTCCCACTTGTAGGCGCCCTGGGCCCGAGCGACGTAGGTGGGGAAGGGGAGGGCGTGCCGCACGTCGTGGCCGAGGGCGCCCCCGACCGCCTGCTGCGCCCGCGCGTACCACGCGCCCGACCCGCCCCGCGTGGCCTGGATCTGCTCCTCGAAGCTCGGCGTCATATCTGTCGCCCTCCGGCGGACAGCATACCAGGCGAGGCGCCCGGGCGGGCAAGCAGCTCGACCCCGGAATTCTCCCTTGACACGAGGACTGACAAGTCGTAAGAATACGACCCATGGAGAGCAGGGTGACGGTCCTTCCGGTCAGGCTCCGCGAGGCAGCGCCGCCGGCGCGGCCGGCGAGCCGGGGTCTCGCGATCACGCGGGCCGACGAGGAGCTGGCCGGCCTGACCCGGGCGCTGGGCCACCCCATCCGCGTCGCCATCGTCCGCTACCTCCTCGAGCAGGGTGAGTCCGTGTGCACGGACCTGTCGGTCGTGGTCCCGCTGGCCCACTCGACGACGATGCAGCACATCAAGGTCCTCAAGGAGGCCGGCCTCCTCTCGGCCGGGCGCTGCGGCCGGAACGTCCTCTACTGCGTCAACCCCGAGGCGCTCCGGCAGCTCCGAGCCCTCGTCGGGCGCCTGTAGTTTTTTTGCCATGAGAAGTCGTCGAACGACGACCTGAGACACCAGGATGACAGGAGACCGTCGCATGACCACGAATGCGCTGCCCATTGCCGTGATCGGGGCCGGGCCCGTCGGGCTGGCCGCGGCCGCCCACCTCGTCGAGCGCGGGGAGACCCCGGTGATCCTTGAGGCCGGCGACCGGATCGGCGCCACGGTCCGGCAGTGGGGGCACGTCCGCGTCTTCTCGCCCTGGCGCTACAACGTCGATCCGACGGCCGCGGCGATGCTCGCCGCGACGGGCTGGACCATGCCGGACCCCGAGCACCTGCCGACGGGGCGGGAGCTGGTGACGGAGTACCTCGAGCCCCTGGGCGTGCTGCCCGGTATCCGCCCGCACCTCCGCCTGGGCACGCGGGTCGTCCGCGTGAGCCGCCGAGGCTTCGACAAGCTCCGGACAGACGGCCGCGACGCGGCCCCGTTCGTCCTCCGGACGCTCACGCCCGCCGGCGAGGAGGGGGAGCTCGTCGCGCGCGCGGTCATCGACGCCTCCGGCACCTACGGGTTGCCGAACCCCCTCGGGGCGGACGGGCTGCCCGCGCGAGGCGAGGCCACGGTCCGGGATCGTGTGTTCTACGGCATCCCCGCGGCGCTGGGCGCCGAGCGGAGCCGCTACGCCGGGCGCCGGGTCGCGGTGGTCGGGAGCGGGCATTCCGCGCTCAACACGCTCCTCGACCTCGTCGAGCTGAGGCCCGCCGCCCGGATCACCTGGATCGTCCGGCGGCCGCTCGGGGCGCGGGTCCTGGGCGGAGGCGCGGCCGACGCCCTGCCGGCCCGTGGCGCCCTGGGCGAGAGCGCGCGTCGGCTCCTTGACCGCGGCCGGGTCACCCTCGTAGTGGGCCGGGTCCATGCGCTGGCGCGGGCGGGCTCGGACGTGACGATCGTGGACGACGCGGGCGCCGTCCTCGCCACGGTGGACGAGGTGGTCGCGGTCACGGGGTTCCGGCCGGACCTCGACCCGCTCCGGGAGCTGCGCCTCGATCTCGATCCGAGCCTGGAGGCGCCCCGGGCCCTGGCGCCCCTGATCGACCCGAACGTCCACAGCTGCGGCACGGTGCCGCCCCACGGCGTGGCGGAGTTGACCCAGCCCGAGCCCGGATTCTACGTGGTCGGCATGAAGAGCTACGGCCGGGCGCCGACCTTCCTCCTTCTCACGGGCTACGAGCAGGTCCGGTCCGTCGTGGCCGCGCTCGCCGGCGACTGGGAGGCTGCCCGCGACGTGCGGCTCACGCTGCCGGCGACCGGGGTCTGCAGCGCCCAGCCGGCGGGCGTGACCGCGGGAGGGGCCTCCGCCTTCGAGACCGCAGCCTCGTGCTGCGGCGGGCCGGCGCCCGCGAGCGTCGACGCCTGCTGCGCGGCGGACGCCGAGGCCAAGGCCGTGGGGCAGGAGGGATGCGGCTGCGACTCGGCGGGCCACGAGCCGGCGGCCGCCGCATCGCGCCCGGCGGCCCTCCTCACGATCGGCGCCTCCGCGCCGGCCGCGGGGTGCTGCCGGCCGTGACGAGCGGCGCTCCGACAGTCCGGTGACCTCCGCTCCTTGAGGGAGTCCCTCCGCGTCGGCTCCCGCGAGATCGCCTACGGCTGGGTGATCGTCGCGGCGCTCTCCGTCACCGAGACGGTGACGTGGGGCATCGTCTACTACGGCTTTCCCGTCTTCCTGCGCCCGATGGAGGAGGAGCTCGGGGCCTCGCGGGTGGCGGTGACCGGGGCGTTCTCCGTGGGGCTCGGCGTCTCGGCCCTGGCCGCGGTGCCGGTCGGGCGGTGGATCGACCGCCACGGCGCGCGCGGCCTGATGACCGCCGGCTCGTGCCTGGCGACGGCACTCACGCTCGCCTGGAGCCGGGTCGAGAGCCTGCCCGCGCTCTACGCCGTCTGGCTCCTGATGGGCCTCGCGATGGCCGCGACGCTCTACGAGCCGGCCTTCGCCGCGGTCGTGTCCTGGTTCCGGCAGGGGCGCGACCGCGCGCTCCTCACCGTGACCCTCGCCGCCGGCCTGGCCAGCACGATCTTCATGCCGATCGAGGCCTGGCTCCTCGAGCGGATCGGCTGGCGAAGCGCGCTGACCGTCCTAGCCGCCGTGCTGGCGGTCGTCACGATCCCGCTTCACGCGCTCCTCCTCCGACCCGGCCCGGCGAGCAGGGCGATGCGCCGCGCGGGTGACGTGCCCGCCGCGCCCGCCGCCGGGCTGACGCTCGGCCAGGCGTCCCGCACCCTCGTCTTCTGGGTCCTGTCGGCCGCATTCCTCGTCAGCAACTTCGCCGTGGCGGCCCTCAGCACCCACCTCATTCCGTATCTCGTGGAGCGCGGCTACACGGCGGCGCTCGCGGCGGCCGTCGTCGGCTGGATGGGCGCGATGCAGCTCTTCGGGCGGCTCCTGTTCGTGCCGTTATCGGCGCGGCTCGGCGCGCAGGCGATGGTGGCCGCGGTGTTCCTAGCCCAGGCCCTCGGCCTCGCCCAGCTCCCGCTCCTCGGGCTCCTGGGGACGCTTCTCCCGTTCGTGGTCCTGCAGGGCGCGGCCAACGGCATGGCAACGCTCGCCCGCGCCACCTCCCTCGCGGAGATCTTCGGCGCGCGGCACTACGGGGCGATCGCCGGCGCCGTCGCCCTCGGCGCCAACGGCGCGCGGGCGGTGGGCCCCGTCGGCGCCTCGCTCCTGTGGGTCGCGCTGGGATCGTATCCGGCGGTCTTCTGGCTCCTGGCCGGGTCGCTCGTCATGGCGGCGCTCGCTATGGTGCTCGCCGGCGCGGGGGCGAAGTCTGCCGGCTGATCGCGGCCGGCTTGCCGGACGCGGTGGCCGACGGGAAGATGGGGGCCAGGGAGGGGACGCCATGGCCACCGACGAGGACCGCGCGCGTCAGGCGGGAGCAACCCGGACCGAGGGCGCGATCAAGGGCGGCGACGGGCGCTCCGTCTTCGACATGGCGCCGCTCGCCGCGCTCGAGGCCGGCCCCGGCTATTCCACGGCGCACGAGCCGGTGGTCGAGGGGGAGCGCATCCAGGTCGGCCTGATGCGCATGCCGCGAGGCACCGGTGGGCGGCCCCACAGCCATCCGAACGAGCAGTGGATCTACGTGCTGGAGGGCACGCTCGAGACCGACGTGGACGGCGTCCGGTCGCGCGTCCCCGCGGGGTCGCTCGTGTACATCCCCGCCGTCGTGCAGTCGGCCCTGGCGACGCCGGAGGCGGACGTCGTCTTCCTGACCGCCAAGGACATGTCGCACGGGATCGCCGGCACCCCGGTGGACGGGTCGATGTCGGCCCCGCTCTACGCGCCGGGGTTCGGGCCGGGGGAAAGCGGCCCGCGGTGACGGCCGGTGCCGGGGATCCGGCCCCGAGCCCGCGATGAGCCACGCCCCGGAGACGCGCGACGGGATGCGTATCGACTGGGACGTGCCGATCCCGATGGACGACGGGATCGTGCTCCGGGCCGACGTGTACCGGCCCCCGGGGGCCGGCCGGTTCCCCGCCATCCTCTCCTACGGGCCGTACGGGAAAGGGCTCCTGTTCCAGGACCTCTACGCCGACCAGTGGCGTCTGATGGTCGAGGCCTTTCCCGAGGTCATGGCCAACTCGACCTGCAAGTACCAGAACTGGGAGGTCGTCGATCCCGAGCGGTGGGTGCCCGACGGCTACGCCTGCGTCCGCGTCGACTCCCGCGGCGCCGGCCGGTCGCCCGGCGTCCTGGACATCTGGTCGCCCCGCGAGACGCGGGACCTCCACGACTGCATCGAGTGGGCGGCCCGGCAGCCCTGGTCGTGCGGGAAGGTCGGGCTCAACGGCATCTCCTACTACGGGATGAACCAGTGGCAGGTGGCGGCGCTTCAGCCGCCGCACCTCGCGGCGATGTGCGTTTGGGAGGGCGCGGCCGACTACTACCGGGACCTGAGCCACCACGGCGGGATCCTGTGCTCGTTCGGCCGGGCGTGGTTCCCCTCGCAGGTGATCACTCTCCAGCACGGCCGGGGCACCCGGGGCCTCCGGAGCCGGATGAACGGCGACTGGGTCTCCGGGCCCGAGACGCTTGGCGAGGAGGAGCTCGGGGCGCGCCGCCGGGACTTCTATCAGGACTGCCTCGACAACCCGCTCGCCACCGACGAGTACTGGCGCTCGCGCCTGCCGGACTTCTCGCGGATTCGGGTCCCGCTCTTGTCGGCCGCCAACTGGGGCGGGCAGGGCCTCCACCCCCGCGGCAACTTCGAGGGCTTCACGCGGGTCGCCTCGTCCGAGAAGTGGCTCGAGGTGCACGGCCAGGAGCACTGGACGCACTTCTACACGAGCTACGGCCTCGACCTCCAGAAGCGCTTCTTCGGCCACTTCCTCCGGGGCGAGGACACCGGCTGGGCGCGCCAGCCCCGGGTCGTCCTCCAGGTCCGCCATCCGGGCGAGCGCTTCGTCGAGCGCCACGAGGGCGAGTGGCCGCTCGCCCGCACGCGGTGGACGAGGCTCTACCTCGACCCGGCCGGCCACGGCCTCGGCGCGGCGCCGCCGGCGCGCGACGGGACGGTGACGTACGAGGGGCTCGGCGACGGCATCACGTTCCTCACGCCGCCGCTCGAGCGGGAGACCGAGATCACCGGGCCGATCGCCGCCAAGCTCTGGGTCTCGTCGGAGACGACGGACGCCGACCTCTTCCTGGTCGTGCGCGTGTTCGCACCGGACCTCCGGGAGGTCACCTTCCTCGGCGCGCTCGACCCTCGCACCCCGATCGGGCAGGGGTGGCTCCGCGCGTCTCACCGGAAGCTCGACACCGCGCTCACGCGCCCCGAGCGGCCGTACCACACGCACGACGAGATCCAGCCGCTGGTGCCAGATCAGGTCTACGAGCTCGACATCGGGGTCTGGCCGACGTGCATCGTGGCGCCGCCGGGCTACCGGCTGGGCCTAACCGTCCGCGGGAAGGACTACATCTACCCCGGGGGGCCGAGCAAGGGGCTGGGCGTCCTCGGCGCGGTCTTCACGGGAGTCGGCCCCTTCCAGCACGCCGACGCCCGAGACCGGCCGCCGGAGATCTTCGGGAGGCGCGTCACCCTCCACGCCGGGCCCGGGCGCCCGGCGCACCTCCTGCTGCCGATCATCCCGCCCGCGTGATTCCCCAGCCTGATTCCGAGGAGGAGCCGATGCATCCCGTGATCGCCGCGCTCGAGGCCCTGCCCCCGCTCTCGCCCGAGGTCTGGCCCTGGCTCGCCCGGGCGAGCACCGCCACCCTGACGACCCAGCTCTTCAAGCGCGGGCTCCGCCGGATGCACCTCGTCGGGGTCCGGCCGGTCAGCCGCCGCCGCCGGATGGCCGGGGTGGCGCTGACGCTCCGCTACATCCCGTCGCGCGAGGACCTCGATGTCCTCGAGGTGTTCCAGAACCCGGAGCACCCGCAGCGCAAGGCGATCGAGCTGGCGGGGCCGGGCCATGTGCTCGTGATGGACGCCCGCGGCGAGACGCGCGCGGCGTCCGCCGGGCACATCCTCGTGACGCGGCTCCTCCGGCGCGGGGCCGCCGGCCTCGTGACCGACGGGGCGCTCCGGGACAGCCCGGCGATCGCGGACACCGACTTCCCGGTGTACGCGGCGGGGGCATCCCCGACCCTCAATCTCTCCCAGCACCACGCGGTGGACATCGGCGCGCCCATCGGGTGCGGCGGGGTGCCGGTGTTCCCGGGCGATGTCGTCGTGGGGGACGAGGAGGCGGTGGTCGTGCTGCCGCGCCGGCTGGCGGCGGAGGTGGCGCGCGACGCCGCCGAGCAGGAGCGTCTCGAGACGTTCGTCCTCGAGAGGGTCGATGGCGGGGCGGCGCTCCCCGGGACCTACCCGCCGAGCGCGGCGACCCAGGAGGAGTACCGGCGCTGGCTCGAGCGGCGCGGCTGAACGCGGAGGGCGCCGCTCAGCCGAGGAGGTCGGCGGGCGAGAGGCTGACATCGGGAAGGGCCATCGGCACGAGGCGGTCGCCCGCGCCGAGGGTGACCCCGCGCCGGTAGCCTTCCGGGGTCGGCTCACTGTGGACCTCGACCTGATTCCGGACGAGATCCACCAGCCAGACTTCGGGCACACTGGCCCGCGCGTAAAGGCGGAGCTTGACCTCGCGGTCGTAGGGCAGCGAGGTCTCGGCGACCTCGATCACGAGGAGGACGCTTTCGGGGCCGGGCAGGGCCTTCTGATAGGAGTCTGGACGAGGTCTGAGGAGCACGATGTCCGGCTGGGGCTCCGAGTGGAGACCGAGGCGGATCGATCCCTGAACCCGCACGATCGCGCGGTCGCCGCACCCCCGCACCAGCGCGTGAGTAAGACGGTCCACCACCGCCCCGTGTCGCGGGCCGATCGGCGTCATCTCGACGACCTCCCCTTCGATCAGCTCCACGCGGTCGTCGTCACGCAGAACTCCCGCCTCGGCCATCCGGTGGTACTCGTCCGCCGTGAAACGGTGCCGGATCAGCTGGATCGACATGGGCGTATTGTACGCACCGGGGCACGCCCCCGCCAGATTGCGGTGGGCCGCCGTGGGGGTGGGGCCGCGTGAGCTAGGAGGCGAGGCAGCTTTCCAGCGGCGCGGCCGTCTCGCCGACGGACTCCGCCACGCCCGGGTGGACGATGCGACCCTGGCAGACGTTCAGCCCCTTGGCCAGCGCCGGGTTTCCCCGGAGCGCGGGCCCGAGCCCCTTGCCCGCGAGCTCGATGACGTAGGGCAGGGTCGCGTTGGTGAGCGCGAACGTCGACGTGCGCGGCACCAGGGCCGGCATGTTGGCCACCCCGTAGTGCACGACGCCGTGGACCAGGTAGATCGGGTCGGCGAGCGTCGTCGGGTGCATCGTCTCGACGCAGCCGCCCTGGTCCACCGCGACGTCGACGATCACCGAGCCCTCCTTCATCGTCTTCACCGTCGACTCCGGGACCAGGATCGGCGCGCGGGCGCCGGCGACCAGGACCGCGCCCACCAGCAGGTCGGCGCGTTGTGCCAGGCGCGCGATGTTGAAGAGGTTCGAGACCAGGGTGACAACCTGGCCCCGGTAGAGGTCGTCGACGTGGCGCAGCCGGTCGAGGTTCACGTCGAGGATCGACACGTCGCCACCCAGGCCGACGGCAATCCTGAGCGCGTTGAGGCCGACGGTGCCGGCGCCGAGGATCACCACGTTGCCCGGCGGCACGCCGGGAACGCCCGAGAGCAGGATGCCCCGCCCGCCGTGTGCCTTGCCCAGGTGGTAGGCGCCCTCCTGCACCGCAAGCCGCCCCGCCACCTCGCTCATCGGCGTGAGGAGCGGCAGGCTCCCGTCGGCGCGCTGCACCGTCTCGTACGCGAGCGCGATGGTGCCCGACTTCTGCAAGGCCCGCGTGAGCTCGGGCACGGCCGCCAGGTGGAGATAGGTGAAGAGGATCTGCTTCGCGCGGAGCCGGGGGTACTCGGTCCGGATCGGCTCCTTGACCTTGAGGATGAGGTCCGCCTCGGCCCACACCGCGTCGGCCGGCTTCAGACCCGCCCCGAGCTGCGTGTACTCCTCGTCGCGGAAGCCGCTGCCCACCCCGGCTCCGGGCTCGATGAGCACCTGGTGGCCGTGGTCGGTGAGGGCGTGGACGCCGGCCGGCGTGAGCGCGACGCGCTGCTCGCCGGGCTTGATCTCCTTGGGGACGCCGATGATCACGAGGCGTTTCCTCCGGGTGGCTACGGGCTGGCGGGCTCATAGTACCGCAGCCCAGGGCCCGAACGCAGCGGGGGCGGGTCGCCCGTCCGGGCACCCGCCCCCGTGCTATGGGGCCCGTGCGTCGAGTCGCTAGGCGCCGAACTTCTGCGGGAACTGCTTCACGATCGCCTCGGCCAAGGGGTCGGCGATCATCCGCATGTGGCCCGTCGCCGACCGGAGCATCGTGTACACCTTCGGCTGGTCGCCGGCCGACTGCGCGTCGATCACCGGCTTGAGCGTCAGGATGTGGTCCTTCACGAGCCCGGCCACCACGTCCTTCGGGAGGTTCGGGTTGGCCGAGGCGAGGAAGGCGCCGAAGTCCTGCGAGTACCCCACCAGGTCTTGCACGGCCTTCTGCTGCTTCATCTGGTCCTTGGTGGCGACGCCGACCGTGTAGTCCACCACGAAGCCGATGTGGCGCCGCCAGAGGGGCAGGAACGCGTCCTGGGCGCCCTGGCCGTACACGGAGCCGATCGCCTTCGAGATGTCCACGCCGTTGGCATCCAGCGCGGCGGCCGCCGCCTTGAACTCGGGATCACGCCCGCCGAGCGCCGCGCCGGTCGCGCGCGCCGCCAGGTAGGTGTGCTCCTGGAAGGCCATGGTCAGCGTGCTGCGGAGGCCGGCCGCCGCCGACATCGTGGAGCCCGGGAACTTGTCAGGGAACTGCTTGACGATGGCGCCGGCCAGGGGGTCGGCGATCATCCCCATGTGGGCGTACGCGGTCCGCGTGGCCGTGAACGCCTTCGCCTGGTCGCCGGCGGCCTGGGCGTCGATCACGTCCTTGAGGGTCAGCACGTGCGTCTTCACCAGCTCGGCCACCGCGTCCTTCGGGAGGTTCGGGTTCGCCGAGGCGAGGAAGGCGCCGAAGTCCTGCGTGTACTGGACGAGGTCGGTGACGGCCTTGACCTGCTTGGCCTTGTCCTTGGTGGCCACGCCGATCGTGTAGTCGACCGCGAAGCCGATGTGGCGCCGCCAGAGGGGCAGGAACGCGTCCTGGGCGCCCTGGCCGTACACGGAGCCGATCGCCTTCGAGATGTCGACGCTGTTGCCGTCGAGGGCCGCGGCGGCCGCCTTGAACTGGGCCTCCCGGCCCGCCAGCGCGGCGCCGGTGGCGCTCGACGCGAGCAGGATGTGCTCGCCCAGGAGGTAGTTGAGGCTCGAGCGGAGCTCGGCCGCCTTCGTGACCGAGGTCGCCCCGTTGGCGCCGTTGGGCGACCCGCCTTGCGCCATCGCCATGTGGCCGCCGTGGCCCGAGCTGCCCATGCTCCCGCTGCAGCCCGCTGCGAGGAACGCGGCGATCGCCGCCGACCCGAACCGCTTGGCCCATCCGTTGTCCATGTGCGTGTCCTCCTTGTTCGTCGTCGTTCGTTCCGGAGACGCCTGCTACCCGGCTCTACGCGCGGCCCGCCTCGGCTGGATTGGTCGCGCGCGCTCAGGCCGGCGGCCCGGCGAGCATCCAGATTCCGAGGGCCGCGCTCCCGGCGCCCGCGACCACCTGGATCGCCGCCCGGAGCCGGTGCGCCCCGGGGGCGAGGAGCGCCACGGGGAGCCCGACGAGCCCGCTCAGGAGCAGCATTCCCGCCGTCGAGCCGACGCCGAACACGAGGATGTAGACGAGGGCGCCGATCGGGGACGAGATCGTCCCGAGGACCAGAAGTGTGAGCGCGGCGCTCCCGGCCAGGCCGTGGAGGAGCCCCACCAGGAAGGGGCGGCCGCCCAGCCGGACCAGGTGGACGTGCCCCGCGTCCGGCGATCCGAGGTGCGCGTGGGCGTGACGATGAGTCACGCCGCCATGGGCGTGCTCGTGCCCGTGGACGAGCATCCCGCCGAGGGCGCGGAGGAGCACGTGGCCGGCCAGGACGACGAGGACCAGGCCGACGGCCCGCTCCAGCGCCGCCTCGAGCCCGGGGGTGATCGTGAGCTTGAACCCGACCACGGCGATGCCGGCGCCCAGGAGGGCGAGCGTGTGGCCGGCGCCCCAGAACGCGCCGAGGAGGCACGACCGGGCGAGGCCGCGCTCGCGCGCGACCAGCGTCGAGACCGCCGCGACGTGGTCCGCGTCGAGGGCGTGCCGGAGACCCAGGGTGAGGCCGAGGCCGAGCGCGGTGACCAGCGAGACGTCCATCGAGAATCCTCCTCCAGCCGGAGTTGCGGACGCGAGCGTTAGCCGCCGAGCGCCTGGACGGTGATCACGACGCCCGACACCGTGATCACGGCCGCGGAGGTGAGGGGAAGCCAGCGTCGCACCAGCGGGCCGTCAGCCCCGGCTCGGCCGAAGCGTGCCGCCAGCCGGCGCGCGGAGACGACGACGAGGCCGATCGCGATCAGGACGGCCGCCAGCCCGACGCTGAAGGCCACGATCAGGAGGAGCCCGAGACCGATCCGTCCCATCGCGACGGCGCTCAGGAGCACCACCAGGGCCGCGGGGCAAGGCACGATGCCTCCCGATACGCCGAGGGCGACGAGGGCCCGGAGCGACACCGGCCCGTCGGGCACGTGGTGGTGGTGACCGTGACCCTGCGCGTGATCGGGGCCGTGCCCGTGGTCGTGACCGTCGCCGTGCTCGTGGTCGTGAGCGTGGCCGTGATCGATCCCGCGGGTGGACCCGGCGAGGCGCCGGTAGAGGAGGCTCATGCCCAGGCAGACGATGAGCATCCCCGAGAGGGCGCCGAGCCACGGATACAGTCGCTCGGGCATGACGTGGCGCGAGGCGTAGAGCGTCACCGCCCCGAGGAGGTACACCCCCACCGTGTGGGACGCGGTCACCACGAGCCCGAGAAGGAGCGCGTGGCCGGCCGTCCCCCGCGACCCGACCAAGTAGGCGGCGACGACGGTCTTGCCGTGTCCGGGCTCGAGCGCGTGGAAGGCGCCGAGACTCGCCGCGACCGCGAGCGCGAACAGGAGCATTCCCGGTCCGAGCGTTCCGCCGGCGATCAGCGCGGTGAAGGCGTCACGCGGGGTCCCGCGCACGTTCGGGGCGAGGCCGGGCGGCGCTTCGGCCGCGGGCGATGGGTCCTCGTCCGTCCGGGGGGGCGGGGCCGGCGCGGACGCCTCCGCGGGCGCGCTCGCCGGTCGCGTCGGGGCCGGAGGCGCCGGCGCCACGCGGGCGACCGCGGGCGGGAGCGCCGCGCGCGCGAAGACGACCTGGGCCTCGAGTGCCTGGGGCGGGCTGTCGGCCGGATCTGTGGGATAGTCGGTCAGCTCGCGACTCCGGCCCTGCTCGGGCACGGTGCTGTCGACGAGCGTCACGCCCGGCGCGGTCGTCGCGACGATCTCCTTCCAGCCCGCTCGCTCCGGGTAGTTGCCGTCCCGGTAGGTGAGGGTCGACGCGGCCGGCGCGTCGCCCCGCGGCAGCGCGGCGCGGTACACGACCCCGAGCTTGAGGGTCGGCAGCCCGCCCGCGCCGGGCGGGAAGACGAGCTCGGCCGCCTCGCTCCGGAGCGGGAGCCGCCGGCCGTCGAGCTCGACGGCGAGGCCGTCCGCCAGCGTCTCGACGGCGCGGGCGAGATAGGCGCGAACGCCGGGATGCTCGGGCTCCGCCGGGAGCCCCTCGGCCTGGAGCGCCTGGAACGTCGGAATCTCCGCCAGGTCGAGGACGTAGCGGAGCCTCACGCCGTCGGGCTCGACCCGGAGCGCCGCATAGTGGCTGATGCTGAAGTTCCCCATCGGATGAGCGCGCGCCGGCGCCGGTGCGACGAGGGCCAGGGCGAGCGCCGCGAGGAGGCCGGTCAGCCGGTTAGCTCGCATCGGGGCCTCCGGACCAGGGCGAGGACGCCCCGGCGCCCTCGAGCGCCTGGAGAGCGCGGCGCGCCTCGTCGGCCCCGAGCGGGTTGAAGTAGGGGTTCGTGTCGAGGGCGAGCCGCAGATAGCGGGCCGCCGCGCCGACGTTCCCGAGCGCGCGCTCGATCATCCCCGCGTGGTAGAAGAGGCGCGCGTCGCGCGTCCCGAGACGGAGCGCCTCGACCATGGCCTCACGGGCCGCCTCCGGCTGGCCGTTCTTCAAGAGGGCCCACGCGAGGAGGTCGTGCGCGTACACGTCGCGGCGGACGTCGAGCTCCCGGCGGGCCAGGACGAGGGCCGCGTCCAGCTTCGTGTCGTGGTCGAGGTAGAAGGACGCGAGCTCGCGATTGTAGAGCGCCTGGTTGAGCGAGGAGAGCCGCCCGATGTACTCGACGAGCTCGTACTGGCGCCGCGCCTCGTCGTGCCGGCCGATCTTCGCGAGGAGGTCGCCCAGGGCGGCGACGTAGTCCGGCTGGGGGACGACGTCGATCGCCCGGCGGTAGAGGAGCACGGCCTCGTCGGCCCGTCCCTGGGCGGCCCGTACGTGGGCGAGCCCGGCGAGGGCCCGGTGGTAGCCCGGGTACGTCGCTAGGGCCGCCTGGTACCCGGCCTCGGCGGCCTCGAGGCGCCCCACGCTCCAGTGCTCCGTCGCGAGCTGCCACTGGACCCACGCGACGCTCTCGGCCGGCCGCCCCGCCGCCTTGCCCTCGCCGACGGCGCGCTCGAGGTCCGCGATGGCGCCGTCCACGTCGCCCTCGAGCGACCGGAGACCCGAGCGGCGGCTCAGCGCATGGAGGTCCTCGTCGAGCGCGACCATGCGCTGGTACGTCCCCTCGGCCTCCGCGTACTGGCCGACCTCCAGCTGGGCGTCCCCGAGGATCCCGAGCGCGTGGCTGTCGGCAGGATCCAGCGCGATCGCCTTCCGGGCCTCGGCGGCCGCCTCCGCGAACGCGTGACGCGAGTAGAGGACGTAGGCGAGGTGGCGCGCCGCGCCGCTCGATCCGGGGGCGATCGCCAGGGCCTTCCGGAGCGCCTCCTCCGCCAGCGTGAAGTACTTGGCGTCCCCGGTCTCCCGGGCCTTCTGGACGTAGGCGTCCCCGAGCCGGTGGTGGGCCCGGGCGTCGAGCGGCTGTCGCCGCAGCAGGAGTTGAGCGGCGCGCACCCGGGCGTCCGCCGGCGTCTCGCCGCCCTCGGCCACGCCAGGCCCGAGCGCCTGGAGGGCCATGAGCATCAGTGGCAGCATCACCGGCAGGGCGTTCCACCGTTTCAGCGTCATGAGTCCGTCTCCTCCCGTGTCTCGCCGGGCACGGCGGAGGCTCGGACGCTTCCGCCGTGCCCGGACGATGCGCTCGCGGTTACCGGAACAGGGGCTCGTTCGGCTCGGTCGGGAAGGGAGTGTTGAGCGGCGGCATCCCGCTCCGGCCCGGGTTCGGTGTCGGGAGGAACGGAAAGATCGTGGCGACGTTGTTGCCCGGCGTGACGTTCGGGGTCTCGGGCCGCACGATGTTGACGTTCACGCCGTCGCCCAGGCAGGGAACCGGGCCCTGCAGGACGCCGGCGACGACCCGGAGGGCGACGTCCGTCACGTCGTCGTTCGGACGCCGCCCGTTGGGCCAGCCCGCCAGGTCCGGCATCGCCGCCGGGAACGTCGACACGCAGTTACCGCTCCCGTCGTCCCCCGTGCCGAGCACGGTCAGGCGACGCTGAGTCGCGGCGGCGGTCGGCGCGATGGCCAGGTTCAGCCGGAGCAGGTCGGAGGTCGCGCCCGCGGGCCCCGCGAAGATGGGCGGGAAGTAGCTGAGCAGCACGCCCGCGATGTCCGACCGGTTCGCTGTCGGAAAGTTCGTGCCGAACACGGCGTTGATCGCGATGGCAAGCCGCGACGTCAGGTAGAAGCCGAGGAACTGCGCCTCGTCGTCCGGGTCCTGGCTGTTCCAGAAGTCCTTCCGGCCGGTTCCGATGATCACCTCGTTGACCAGCGGGTTCGCGAGCCGGGCCACCTGGACGTAGTCCCCGCTCGCCGTCTGGTCGCCGTCGCGGCGGTACTGCCGGTTTCGCTGCCGGCTGGTCGACGCGTACATTCCGACGGTGTCGGGGAGGAGCGAGGTCGGGATCTCGATCGCGATCGTGGTGATGTTGAGCCCCTCGAAGCCGTCGTCGACTCCGAAGGCGTTCGCCGTGTCGATGGCGTCCTGGGCCACCGTCAGGATGGGCGGGCTCCGCCGAACGTTCAGGGTGTCGAATGTCGAGCCGAGGTCGATGTAGAAGGTTTCCTCGCGCGCGCCGATGAACACGCGGATGCCGTGGCCGAGGTCGTAGACTCCCTGGGCGGCCAGGCTCTCGTAGTTCGGCATCGTCTGCGGGCCAACGTTGGACGTCACGGCGACGAGGCGCCGGCCGTTCGCGTCCCTGGTCACGCCGCGCCGGGGGAAGAGGTTCTCGACGAGGTTTCCCGGTCCCTTGCCCCAGAACCGGACGCGGTACGTCTGCCGGAGGCCCAGTCCCTCGGATCCGGCGCCGTCCAGCGCGGTGATCGCCGGGACCGCCCCGTACGAGATGGGCAGGTCCCGGAAGTTCGCCAGCGGGGCGGCCGGCGACGCGTTGTTGCGGATCTCGGTCGTCGTGACGAACTCGATGTGGAGATCGTCGGCCTTCCCGTCCTGGTCGAGGTCCAGGTGGAAGGCGTAGAGGACCTGGTCGTCGAGGTTGAAGAAGTTGGGGCCCGAGGCCGGGACCTGCTGCGGGATCACGTTCATGATGAACACCGCGTGGTCCGTGTTCTCCCAGCTGCGGAAGGCGTAGACGTCCGTGATGTCGGCCGTCGGATCGAGGGCGATCAGCGGCGCCTCTCGGTGGCTGGCCGCTCCGGCGGAGCCGGCGACAGCCAGGAGCTGGAGGAGGATCATGAGCCCGGCGAGGGCGTGGGCGGAGGAGCGATGCCTGGCGCGTTTCATGGTGACCTCCCGGCGTGAGATGCGAGGCGTTGCCTCGCCCGTTCCTACGGCCGGGGCGGATGCGCCGGATCTAGATGCGCGAAGGTCGGGCACGCGCGCAGGGCTCCGCCAGATCTACGAGCGCCGGAAGCGGAGCGGATTGCTCGGCGCCGCGCGCTGGCGGCGTCCGGCTCGCGCGCGCGGTTCGTGCTTGCCGGAAGCCGCGGCCCTCTGCTACACCACAGAGCATGGGCACGGCCGCGCCGGACGCCTCGGTCCGGCTCCTGGGAGAGATAGCACGCGGTGACCGCGACGCGTTCGCGCGCTTCTACGATCTCCACGCCGCGCTCGTCCACACGTTCGCGCTGAGAATTCTCCGCGAGCGCGACGAGGCGGAGGAGGTCGTGCAGGACGTCTTCGTCCAGGTGTGGCGGCAGGCGGAGACCTACAGCCGGGACCGGGGGACGCCCGAGGCGTGGCTCATCACGCTGGCGCGGAGCCGGGGCATCGACAAACTTCGTTCTAGGCGTAGACGGGATGAGATGGTGCGACCAGCGGACAACCCGGATCGGCTCCCCGAGCCGGCCGTGCTCGAGAGCGCGGCCGGACCGGCGGAGGCGCGCGCGACCCTCGGCGGCGCGCTGGCGGACCTGCCGGCGACTCAGCGGCGTGTCCTCGAGCTCGCGTACTTCGACGGCTTCACGCAGAGCGAGATCGCCGCGCACCTCGGCGAGCCGCTCGGGACGGTGAAGACGCGCGTCCGGAGCGCCCTCGACCGGCTGCGGGGCGCGCTCGCGGCGCGGAGCGGGGCGGAGCGGACATGAGTCCGGTGAATCACGACCAGAGGCTCGAGCAGGCGGCGGAGGTCTACGCGCTGGGCGCCCTCGACGGTCAGGAGCTGGCCGAGTTCGAGGCGCACCTGGCGACTGGCTGCGCGGCCTGCGCGGAGCGGCTCCGCGAGACCCGCGAGGCGCTCACGGTACTGCCGGAGTCCCTGCCACCGGTCGCGCCCCCGCCCGCCCTCCGGGCGCGCGTCCTCGAGCGGATCGCCGCCGAGCGGCCGCCCACGGCCGCGCCCGTCGGGCTCCGCCCGGAGCGGCGCCCGAACCGTGTCCTCTGGTGGGCGGGCTGGGTCGGGCTCGCCGCGGCGGCCGCGCTCCTCGTCGTCGTCAACGCCGAGCTCCGGTCGACGCGGGAGGAGATGCGGGCGCTCCAGGCCCGCGTGGCGACGCTCCAGACGGAGCTCGGCCAGCGCGAGGAGGCGCTCCGGTTCCTGTCGGACCCGAACGTGCGCTACGTGAGCCTGGGCGGGCTCAAGCCCACGCCGGAGGCGAGCGCGTGGCTCCTGTGGAACCCGGCGACGCGCCAGGGCCTGCTGCTGGCCCGGGGCCTTCCCGCAGCGCCGGCGGGCCAGGCGTACGAGCTGTGGGCGCTCGCCGGCGCCCGGCCCGTGCCCGCGGGCGTGTTCAGCGTGGACGCCGGCGGCCGGGGGCTCCTACGGCTGCCGCCGTTGCCCGCGGAGCATACGTACGACGCCTTCGCGGTCACGCTCGAGCCCGCGGCGGGGGTGCCGGCGCCGACCGGCCCGATGCACCTGCACGGCAAAGTCTAGGGTCAGGCCCTGACTTTGACCTCCTAGCGGCTCGAGGGCCGCGAACGCGGATTGCTCGGGAGAACATCAGAGTCAAGGCCTGACCCCGAAGTCACTCGTCCCGACGATCCTTCGGCCGTCCGAGCTGGAGCAGATCGTCTCCGCGCATCTCGAACGGAATCGAGAACATGCGGTCGCGCACCTTCAGCTTGCCCGTGAGTCGGTAGGAGAGCCTCGGCCCGTCGGACCGCGCGAGCGCCTGGAACTGGCGGACGAATCCCATCAGCGTCGTGATCGCCTCCGTCTGCACCACGCCCGTGCCGTACGCGGGGACCACCACGTTGCCCTTGCCGACGCCCTTGGCGAAAGGCTGGTCGTTGACCTGGAGGTCGAAGGAGAGCCCCTCCACGTCGAGGTCGAAGGTGTTCGGGTTCTGGATCCTGAGCGTGGTCAGGAACCGTTGCTCGAAGACGGTGCTCGGCTGGACCCGAAGGCTCGAGAGCGTGACGGACGGCGGCTCCATGGTCGCGCAGCCCGCGAGGAGCAGCGCCGCGGAGCACTGAACGGCCCAACGCGGGGGAATCGCGATCATGGCGCCTCCTCGCGGCAGCGGGCGCCGGGCTCGGGCCTTTCGAGAACGGGCCCGGTCTTTGGCCGGCCGTTGTCAGGATAGGCGGGTTCCCTTCGCCGGGCGCAATGGGACCATGGTGTCATGTGTCCGGCGTCGGGATCCTCCGCTGCGGCCCCGCCGGCCGGCGTCCGGAGCCAGCCGGCGCGATCAGCCGTCCGGCGTGCCGGACTCTGCGTCGCGTGCCGACCGGAGGGCGAAGATCCCGCTGATTGACTTGAAGGGGATCAGCACGCCGTGCTCTGACAGCCGCACGGGATGGTCCCCACCCTCGAAGAGCGCCACCAGGTCCCGCTGCTCCTCGAGCGGCCAGTCGCGGTGGCCAGGCCCGAGCCGATGGGACACTCGGACCCGGGGAAGCGCCGCCAGGAGGTCCCGCCGGAGCGCCCGTACGGCGGCCTCGATCCCCGCCCAGCCGGCGAGGTCGAGGAGGTAGGCCTCGAGGAGGTCGTGGCGCTGCCCGAGGGCGGCGACCTCTGCCTCGAGCGCGGGCCCGAGCGTCAGGACGAAGGCGACCGCATGCCGGGCGCCGTCGAGGTGCCGGGCGACGGCGCGGCCGGTGAAGCGCGCCCCCCGGGTAAGCGTCACCCGCGCCTCGTCGACGGCGAGGACAGGGACCAGCCGGAGCCGGGCGTCGGGCGCCGCGAGCTCGTCGGCGCGGGCCGCCATGGCGCGCGTCGCGTCCCACACCGGCGCCGGCACGTCGTCGCGGCGGCGATACCGCG
This sequence comes from Candidatus Methylomirabilota bacterium, assembly GCA_036257195.1. GTDB lineage: Bacteria > Methylomirabilota > Methylomirabilia > Rokubacteriales > DASRDR01 > DASRDR01. Next base: position 51,852 of record DATAFX010000015.1, read on the forward strand.
CCAGCCGGAGGACCGTCCAGGAATCGATGGCGAGCCGGTCGGGCCGCCAGGGGACAACGCGGCCGTGCTCGAGGCGCACTTACTCCCGACCGTACCTGCGAGAGTAGGGACCGTGGAGCAGGCCGCGGTCCTTGATCGCGAGCTGCTCGTTGGCGCGCGCGGCGACGCCGTGCGCGCGGTCGGTCGACTGGCTGATCACCTGGGTGAGCAGGGCGCCGATCACGTCGGACAGGAGGTTCCCCGAGCTGCCGGAGCCTTCCTCGGCCGCGAGGCGCCCCTCCCACAAGAGCGTGCCCGTCCGAGTATCCACGAGCCTTGCGGCAGCCGCCACGACGGTGGTACTGGCCAGCAACTGGAACCGCGTCCCGTACTGCTGGATGGTGATGTAGAGGACCGCGTCCGCGCCGATGATCTCGCGGATCTTCTCGAGCGGAGCCTGGACCATCTCCCCGGGCGTGGGCATGCCGTTTTCCTTCAGGAGCTGGTCGATGAGGGCGACGGGGAAAACGTAGTAGCCGAGCTCGGCGATCGGCCGGGTCATCGTTGACAGATACCCGTACGTCGCCCGGACGTCGGTGCCTTCGTTGACCGGCGGCAGGACGAGGATCGAGCGGGGAGGGTACGCCCGGTAGTTCGTGTAGTCGTACGCCTTGGCCGCGCAGCCCGTCGCGGCCAGCCCCCCCAGGATGGCGAGGAGCCCGATCCCGAGTCGGGCGTGCTTCATCTTTTCATCTTGCGGGCAGGCGGGCCAGGAGGC
>DATAFX010000016.1:0-10332 GCA_036257195.1 Candidatus Methylomirabilota bacterium
ACCCAGAACGCGAGCCCGTTGCGCGGCACTGGCAGCGTGAGATGGCTCGCCGCCCCCATGAAGAACAGCATCGGGATCGACAGCAGCGTGTTCGTGCGGGAGGCGAGGCCCGCGCGCGCCCCCGCGCCGGCGGCGGCCGGATTGGCTGGGCGCCCGGCGGCCGTGTCGATCGTGTTCTGGATGACCACCTTCTGGTTCGGCCAGATCACCCCCCAGACGTTCAGGAACATCAGCGTGCCGAGCAGGCCGCCCAGGAGGATCGCCCAGCCGTACGAGCCGGCGAAGAACCCGCCCTGGCCCCACCGGTGGAGGACGATCAAGAGCCCGGAGAGGAAGGTGAACAGCGCGCCGTAGCGGAACCACCAGAGGGCGCGGGGCACGAGCTTCTGGATCGCGCCGCTTCGCACGGGAGCTTCCGTCTCGGCGAAGAACGGCGTCTGGACGAAGTTGAAGTAATAGAGCAGGCCGATCCAGGTGACCCCCGCGAAGAAGTGAATCCACCGCAAGAGGAACAGCCAGCCTTCGCTACTCGCCAGCGCCATACCGTGCCTCCCTGTGCGTGTGGGTCAGCAACATCGAATCAGCGGGCCCGGCTCCCGGTCGGGCGGGTGAGCCGCTTCCGGGTGCCGCAGGACTCCGACCGCCAACCGAGGCGCGGTCGAGACGACCGGCCCGTCGTGGTGCATGCAATTCGCACAGGAACGATTACAGCCGGGCCACCCAGGGGTGTCAACCCCGGCCGGACGTCCCCGGCATCGCCCGCGGGCACGGCGTCAGCCCGTCTGGCACCGGGTGCTCACGAATCTCATCGGGCCACCGGCTACTCGCCATCGTCGCCGGTGCATTGAGCGATCTCGAGGATGCGTCGCGATCCGCGGGTTCATCCGGTGACCCCCGGGCAAGCGGAGAAGAGCGACCCGCCGAGCCGGACGGGAAATGGTGGCGGTGGGAGGAATCGAACCTCCGACACGGGGCTTATGAGACCCCTGCTCTGCCGCTGAGCTACACCGCCAAGTCTCCGCCCCGAGCATCCGCCATGGTAGGGCCTGCCCCCACGAGCGTCAAGCAACGGAACGCCCGACGTCCCCCGCTCGGCGGCACGCGGGCGCGCGTTGCGATCTTGCGCGTCCGACCCCTCTGATATAATTCCGACCATTCGAGCATCATCGGTCAGGGAGGACGTATGGACCTGAACCTGCGCTCGCGGATCGACGACGAAGAGAATCCCAACTACGGCGAGGACGAGGACGAGGAAAAGGACGAGCTCGAGGACGACGACGACGACGAGGAAGTGGCCGAGGCCGACCTCGAGGAGGACGACGATCTCGACGAGGACGACGACGACCTTGATGACGAGGATGACGAAGACCTCGACGAAGCCGACGACGATGACGACGAGGACGAGGACTGAGGCGTGGCCTCATTCCGCCGGTCGAGGCAGGGTGGGAAGGTGAGCCCGGGGGCCGGTCACGGTCGCGGACCGGCGGCGGGGCGAGAGGTGGCACGGTGAGCGACGAGATCCTGGTCGAGCGGACCGGTCACATCGCCACCGTCGTCTTCAACCGCCCGCAGGTGCGGAACGCCTTCAACCTGGCGATGTGGAGCGCGCTGCCGGGGGTGGTGGACGGGCTGGCCCGCGACCCCGAGGTCCGCGCGATCGTGTTCCGCGGAGCGGGCGAGGAGGCCTTCGCCTCGGGGGCTGACATCTCCGAGTTCCGAGAGAACCGGAAGGACCGCGCCTCCGCGGAGGCCTACAACGCCCGTACGTCCGCGGCGATCCGCGCGATGGAGACCTGTCCCAAGCCGACGGTCGCGATGATCTACGGCTACTGCATGGGCGGCGCCGTCGCGACGGCGATGGCGTGCGACCTGCGGTTCTCGGCCGACACCGGCAAGTTCGGGATCCCGGCCGGACGGCTGGGGATCATCTACGGTCTCCACGCCGTCAAGCGGCTGGTGAGCCTGGTCGGACCGGCGACCGCCAAGGACATCCTCTTCTCCGCCCGGCTGCTCGATGCACAGGAGGCGCTCCGCGCCGGGTTCGTCCAGCGGGTGGTCCCGGCGGCCGAGCTCGCCGCCTACACCGACGACTATCTCGCTCGCGTGGCCGAGAACGCCCCGCTCACCCTCCAGGGCGCGAAGGTGATCGTCGAGGCCATCGTGGAGGACGGGGGCGTCGCTCAGCAGGACGCCATCGCCCAGCTTCAGCTCCGGGCCTTCGAGAGCGAGGACTACAAGGAAGGCACGGCCGCGTTCCTCGAGAAGCGGCGGCCCCGGTTCGTCGGCCGCTAATCCCGCGTGTGATCGCGGGGCTCGGTCTCCCCGCCCTGCTGTTCCTCGCTCCCGCGCTATGGCGCCTCGCGCGGGTCGCGGCTGTCCTTCGCAGGCGCGGGCGCCTGCCCCGAGCGAGCGAGGCTCCCCCGGCCGGCGGGCCCGGCCTCGTCAGCGTGCTGGTCCCCGCGCGAAACGAGGAGCGGAGCGTCGGAGCCTGCCTCGCCTCCCTGTCGGCCCAGACGTACCCCGACCTCGAGATCCTCGCGGTCGACGACGGGTCGACCGACCGGACGGCCGCGATCCTGGCGGACGCCGCCCGGCGGGACCCGCGCGTCCGCGTGCTCCGCCTCGAAGGCCCCCCACCGGGGTGGACTGGCAAGAGCTTCGCGCTCGATTCGGGAGTGGCCGTCGCGCGTGGCCGCTGGCTCTGCTTCACCGATGCCGACACGGTCCACGCTCCCGACTCGATCGCCCGTGCAATGGGTTTCGCGGAGAGGCGCGGTCTGGCGCTCCTGTCGCTGACGAGCCGCCAGATCACGCGCTCGTTCTGGGAGCGGGTGATCCAGCCGGTCGTCTTCGGCCTGCTCGACCAGTGGTTTCCGCTGGCTCACGTCAACAACCCGGCGTCGCCGCTCGCCGCCGCGAACGGGATCTTCATCCTCGTCGTGCGGGACGCTTACGAGGCGGCCGGCGGTCACCGCCGGGTGGCCGGAGAGCTGCTCGAGGACGTCGCGTTGGCACGGAACGTGAAGTCGGGCGGGGGCCGGATCGCGTTCGTCGACGGCGGCGATCTCGTCGCCGCCCGTATGTACACGAGCCTCTCGGCGATTCGGTGGGGATGGACGAAGAACCTCTACCGTCTCCGCGGCCGGCGGCCGCTCGCGACGCTCGGGTCCCTGCTCGAGCTCGGGGTCACCCAGGTGTGGCCGGTGGTGGGCTGCGTCGTGGCGTCGCTTGCGGGCCCCGTCGGGTCCCGGTGGCTGGCCCTCCTGGGCCTCGGGCTGGTCATCGGGGCGGAGGTCCCGTTCCGTGCCTGGCGCGGGGACGACCCCCGGTGGAGCCCGACCGTGCCCCTCGGCGCCCTGCTGGTGGCCGCGTTCCTGCTCGAATCGGCGGTCCGCGACTGGCTGGGGCTCGGCATCCGGTGGAAGGACCGCCGGTATACTTGACGTGCGACCATGCCCGGTCGCGACCCCTCTAAAGGTGAGACATCACAAGCCATGACGACCCCCGGAGCCCCCACGGTCGCTGTCACGCGCCGCTTCACCTTCTCGGCGGCGCATCGTTACGCGCGCACGGAGTGGTCCGACGCCGAGAACCGCGCGCACTTCGGCCCCCTCGCGACGATCCACGGGCACACCTACACCCTGGAGGTGACCCTCCGTGGGCCGGTCGACGCGCGGACGGGGATGGTCGTCGACCTCGACGAGCTCAAGCGCGTGGTCGGAGAAACCGTGCTGGCGCGTTTCGACCACGCCTTCATCAACGACGATCCCGCGTTCCCGCCCGGCGTCCTGCCGACCACCGAGAACCTGGTGCGGGTCGCGTGGGACCTGCTGGCCGCGAAACTCGGCGCCGATCGGCTGGCGTGCCTCCGTCTCTGGGAGGATCCGACGCTCTACGTCGACTATCGGGGCGAGGACTGAGTCGCCGGCCATGGCGACGATGGAGCTGACCAAGATCCTCCGCTTCTCGGCGGCGCACCGACTGGCCAGCCCCGCGCTCTCCGTGGCGGAGAATCGCCGGCTGTACGGCCCGTGCTTCCGCAACCACGGACACAACTACGCGCTGGAAGCCACCGTGCGTGGGGCGGTGGGCGCGGACGGGATGGTCATGGATGCCGCCGCCCTCGAGCGGGCGATGCGGAGCGCCGTCGATCTCGTGGACCACCGTGATCTCGCGCGAGACGTCCCCGCCCTCGCCGGCGTGGTCTCGACCGGCGAGAACCTGGCGGTTGCGTTCTACCGGATGATCGCGCGGGCGTTGCCCCCGGGCCGGCTGGTGCGGGTGGCCGTGGTGGAGACGGACAACAACCGCTTCGAGTACGAAGCGACGGGAGAGGCGTCATGAAGGAGCTGATCGAGGGCATCCTGGTCGAGCTCGGCGAGGACCCCAAGCGCGAGGGGCTCGAGAAGACGCCGGCGCGCGTGGAGTCGATGCTGCGCTTTCTCACCGCGGGTTACCAGCAGGACGTCGGCGAGGTCCTCAACGGCGCGGTGTTCGCCGAGGACCACTACGACCAGATGGTGCTGGTCAAGGACATCGACTTCTACTCCCTGTGCGAGCACCACCTGCTGCCGTTCTTCGGCAAGGCGCACGTCGCCTACGTGCCGGACCGGAAGATCCTGGGGCTGTCGAAGCTGGCACGCCTCGTCGAGATGTTCAGCCGCCGGCTCCAGGTCCAGGAGCGCCTGACGACCCAGGTCGCGCAGGCGCTCCACGAGGCCCTCCTGCCGAAGGGCGTGGGCGTGGTGATGGAGGCGACCCACCTCTGCATGCTGATGCGGGGCGTGGAGAAGCAGAACTCGAGGGCGGTGACCTCGGCCATGCTGGGGAGCTTCCGGGACTGCCCGATGACGCGCAGCGAGTTCGTGGAGCTGCTGAAGGGCCGGAGCTCGCTCATTTGAGGCTGGCCGGCCAGGTCGTCCTCGTCAGCGGGGCGAGCCGCGGCATCGGACGGGCGGTGGCACTGGCCTTCGCCCGGGAAGGGGCCCGGGTGGCTCTCCTGGCCCGGGGGCGCCGGGAGCTCGAGGAGGTCGCCGGGGCGATCGAGACGGACGGAGGATCGTCCCTGGTGGTGCCCGGGGACGCCGCGGAGGAGGGGACCGCGCCGCAGGCGGTGGACGCCACCCTCGCCCGATTCGGGCGCCTGGATTGCCTCGTGACGGCCCAGGGTGCGGGGGCGTTCGGGCCCCTCGAGTCATCCCGCGTCATCGACTGGGAGTCGATGCTGCGGGCGAACCTGACCGCGACGTACCTCCTGTTTCGAGCCGCGCTCCCGCCGATGCTGGCGGGGGGCCAGGGCACTCTCGTCGCCGTCGTGTCCCTTGCCGCGGTGCGGGCGATTCCCGGGTGCGCGGCGTACACGGCGTCGAAGGCGGGGGTCCTCGGCCTGGTGCGCTCGCTGGCGGCCGAGGTGCGTGGCCGAGGCGTGCGGGTAGCGGCCCTCTGCCCGGGGGCCGTGGACACCCCGTTCTGGGACGGGATCCCCAACCCCCCAGACCGGGCCCGGATGCTCAGGCCCGAGGCGGTGGCGGAGGCGGCCCTCATGGTCGCGGCCCAGCCGCCCGGGGCCTTCGTCGAGGAGATCGTCCTCGCCCCCACGCCCGGGGTCCTGTGACCCGCCGGCGCGGGGGGCCGGGCGCTTTGCTATAATGCAGTCTAATCACCGCGATTCCCGCGTGCCGCGAAGAGGAGGCCACAGATGGTGACGTTGACGGAGGCAGCTGCCAAGAAGGTCGAAACGCTCCGACTCGAGGAAGGGAAGCCCGAGTGGGGGCTGCGGCTGCGCGTGGTCGGGGGTGGCTGCTCGGGCTTCTCGTACGAGCTCGGGTGGGAAGATGCCGTGCAGGAGGGGGACGAGGTCGTCGAGTCCTCGGGCGTCAAGGTGTACGTCGACCCCGCCAGCGTGCAATACGTGGGCGGGGCCCAGATCGACTACGTCGACAGCCTGTACGGCTCCGGCTTCTCGATCAACAACCCCAACTCCAAGGGCAGCTGCGGCTGCGGCCACTCCTTCCAGGCCTGATCCTCCGTCCTCCGGAGGCGGGATGCGGGTCCCGGTCGCGCTCTTCGCGCGATACCGCGAGGCGGTCGGGCGCGGCCGGGTCGAGGTGGAGGTGGCCGCCGGCGCGACCGTCGAGGACGTCTGGGCGGCGCTGGCCCGCGCCCATCCCGTGCTGATGCCCTACCGGCCCCACACCCTGTTCGCGGTCGGCACCGACTACGTCGAGGCGGACCGCCCGGTGAGGGCCGGCGAAGAGGTGGCGTGCTTTCCCCCCGTCAGCGGCGGAGGGGCATGATGTACCGAATCACCGAGGAGCCGCTGTCGGCCGACGCCGTCGCCCAGGCGGTTACCGTCCCCGAGGCCGGGGGTGTTGCCGTGTTCCTTGGCGTGGTGCGCAACAACACGGCGGGCCGGGGTGTGGTCGCGCTCGAGTACGAGGCCCACGTGCCGATGGCCGAGGCCAAGCTCAAGGAGATCGGCGAGGCGGTCTACGGACGGTGGCCCGGGGTGCGCCAGGTGGTGATCCTCCACCGTATCGGGCGTCTCTCGGTGGGCGAGGCGAGCGTGGCGATCGGCGTGTCGGCCGCGCACCGCCAGGACGCCTTCGAGGCGTGCCAGTACGCGATCGACACCGTCAAGCGGATCGTTCCCATTTGGAAGCGCGAGCTCTTCGAGGACGGGTCCGCCTGGGTCGGGCTCCAAGGCGAGTCGCCGCCGCCGGGGTGGAAGGCCGGCGATGGCCGATGACCGAGAAGCGCCAGGCCCGCCAGCGTCGCTCCTGCTCGCCGCGGTGCGGATCGCGGTCACCCGCCACGGCCTTCTCGAGCCTGGCGACCACGTCCTCGTAGGCGTCTCGGGCGGCCCCGACTCAGTCGCCCTCCTCCACGCGCTTCTCCTCCTCCGCTCCGAGTACGCGCTTCGGCTCACCGTCTGTCACGTCCACCATGGACTCCGGCCCGAGGCGGACCGGGACGCGGCCTTCGTCGAGGCGCTCGCTACCCGCCTGGGCTGTCCGGCCCGCGTCGTCCGCGTGGAGGTGCCGCAGGGTGGCGGACGCTCCCCCGAGGAAGCCGCCCGGATGGCTCGTCACGCGGCGCTGACCCGGATCGCGCGGACGACCGAGGCGAGCCGGATCGCGCTCGGCCACACCGCCGACGACCAGGCCGAGACCGTCCTCATGCGGGTCCTCCAGGGGGCCGGGCCGCGAGGCCTGGCGGGCATCCCGGCGCGCCGAGGCCGGATCGTCCGGCCGCTCCTCGCCGTCACCCGCGTCGAGGTCCAGGCCCACCTCGCCGCGCACGGGCTCCAGTCCGTCGATGACGCGACGAACCGCGATCCCAAGTTCCTCCGGAATCGGCTGCGCCACGGGCTCCTGCCGCTCCTCACGGCGGAGGCGGGCCCGCGCGTGGCCGATGCGCTTCGCCGCGTCGCCCGCGCCTCACGGGAGACAGTGGAGGCGCTCGACGCGCTCGTGCGCCCTCGTCTGGCCGGGCACCTCACGCGGACGCCCGTGGGCTGGCGGCTCGCGCTTGCCGCGCTCGACGGCCAGCCAGCCGGTGCGGTGAAGGCGGCGCTGCGCCTGGCCCTGGTGGAGATCGCGGCGGCGGACCGCCTCGGCAGCGGCCTGCGCGAGGCGCACCTCGACGCGCTGGCCGGGCTCGTGGCCGCGACGAGCGGGGCGCGCGTTCGCCTACCCGCCGGCATCATCGTCGAGCGTGGGCGCGCGGCGCTGTGGCTGCTACGACCGGACGGATTCCTCGGGCCGACGGTGCTGCCGGTTCCCGGGCAGGCCCGGGTGGGTGACATGGTCGCTGTCACGGCCGCGATCGAAGCACCCAGGCCAGGAGGCCCGGGAGATCCGGCCTGGGAAGCCTGGTTCGATGCCGAAGCGCTCGGCCTCGGCCGGTCCGCTGAAGGGTCGCCGGGCCCCCCACTCCTGGTGCGCCCGCGCCGGTCGGGGGAGCGTATGGTCCCCTTCGGTGGCGGCGAGCCCGTCCGGCTCACGAAGCTCCTGGCCGGGGCGGGGGTGCCCCGGCACGCGCGCGCCCGGTGGCCGGTTGTCGCCCGCAACGGCGAGGTTCTGTGGCTCATGGGCGTCCGGCGGGGCGCTGCGGCGCCCCTCACGGCGGCGACGCGGGTCGTGCTCCGGCTCCACGCCGCGCCGGAGAGCCCCCCTGGCCTTACGGGCAGTGACGCCGTATGATACGGCCCCGCTCCCTCCAGGAGCCCAGCGTACGGATCCGCACAGCTGTCGAGGAGGGCCTGGTGTGTGCGCTCCCGATCCCCGGCCAGCGCCACGCGGCTAATCGCGCCGTGCCATCACATCCCGAACCTCGACCGGTCGTGCTCGTCATCGACGACGAGCCGGGCGTCCGGGCGTCCGTCAAGATGGTGTTGCACGGCGCATGCGAGGTCCTGGAGGCGGCCGACGGACCAGCCGCCATCGACGCCGTCAGGGGCGGCGACGTCGACGTGTGCCTGCTCGACGTGCGGCTACCGGGGATGGAGGGGATCGAGGTGCTGGAGCGGATCAAGCGCCTCGACACCGGGGTCGAAGTAGTGCTGGTCACCGCCGTGCACACCGTCCGCACGGCGGTGGATGCGATGAAGCTCGGCGCCTACGACTACCTGACGAAGCCCTTCGCGGCGGACGACCTCCGGGGCGTCGTCAATCGCGCGCTGGAGCGACGCGCGCTCCAGCGCGAGGTGCGGTACCTCCGGGACGAGCTGGCGCGGCACGAAGGGTTCGACCAGCTGGTCGGCCGGTCTCCCGCGATGCGGCGGGTCTACGAGCTCGTGCGCCAGGTGGCCGACACCACGGCCACTGTGCTCATCACCGGGGAGTCCGGCACCGGCAAGGAGCTGATCGCCCGGGCGATCCACAGGCAGGGCGTCCGGCGGGAGCATCCGTTCGTCGCGGTAAACTGCGCCGCCTTGCCGGCCGAGCTGCTCGAGTCGGAGCTGTTCGGGCACGAGCGCGGCGCTTTCACGGGGGCTCACGCGCGAAAGCTCGGGAAGTTCGAGGTCGCGCACACCGGCACGCTGCTCCTGGACGAGGTCGGGACGCTCCGGCTCGACCTCCAGCCCAAGCTCCTGCGGGCGCTCCAGGAGCGCGAGATCGAGCGCGTGGGGGGGGGCCGCCCGATCGGGGTCGACGTCCGCATCGTCGCCAACACCAACACGGACCTGCGCCAAGCGGTGGCGGCCGGCCGGTTCCGGGAGGACCTTTTCTATCGCCTCCACGTCGTGCCGATCGCCGTGCCGCCCCTGCGCGAGCGGCGGGAGGACGTGGCCCCGCTGGCCCGGCACTTCCTGGCGAAGTACTCTCGCCAGTTCGGGAAGCCGGTGACCGACCTCTCGCCGGGGGTCCTCGACGCTCTCGAGCGCTACCACTGGCCGGGCAACGTCCGGGAGCTGGAGAACATCATGGCACGCTCCGTCGCGCTCGCGTCCGAGCCGGTGGTCCAGCTCGACCAGATCCCGCTCGACGTGGCCTTGGCCCCGGCCGAGCCGGCCGCCGAAGACCAGCTCAACCTGCGCGAGGCTCGGCACGAGGTCGAGCGGCTGCTCATCCTGCGCGCCCTCGACCGCGCCGGCGGCAACCAGACGGTCGCCGCTCGTCTCCTGGGAATGCACCGGAACACGCTCCTGGTGAAGCTCGCCCAGCTCGGCCTCCGGGCAGCCGAGCCCGGAGGCGCTCAGTCGGCCAGCAGCTCGTAGCAGACGCTCCAGAGCCGCATCAGGTCGGCCAGGCGGTGCCAGGCCGGCGCCTGCCCTTCCACGTGACCGATCAGTCCGACGAGCGCCAGCCGAGACCGCGCCGGCGCCGCCGCGGCGAGCCGCAGGCTCTCCGTGTAGGGGATCGCCGGATCATCCGTGCCGTGGACCAGGAGGAGCCGGCTCGGCGTCCGCCGGAGGTGCTGCGCGGGCGAGAGCGTGTCGAGCAGCTCCCGGGTCTCGCGGGGCAGCGCGTCGAGGAGTGCATCCACGCGAGCCGGATCGCGGTTCTGTATGAGGGCTAGCACCGCCAGGCCCTCGGGGCCAACATCGGGTCTGGGCGGTCGCCCTTCGAGGGCCGCGAGGACGCCCGTGCGGTCCCGGGCGTCGCGCACGAGTTCGAGGTTACGGACAAGAAACGCCTCCGCAAGGGTGGGATCGACGGCGGCCTGTCCACGGATCTCACCGAAGGCATACGCGCCGGTCGTGAAGTAGCGGACGAGCTCCCGAGCGTCCGCGTAACCGCCCAGCGCCAGCACGACGCGGACCTGCCGGGCCAACACGGGCTCCGCGAGGGCGAGCGCCACCGGCCCGAGGCCCACGCTCACCGCGAT
>DATAFX010000024.1:0-4522 GCA_036257195.1 Candidatus Methylomirabilota bacterium
GAAGAGGTCCTGGACCACGAGGCAGTCGAGCTGGGCGAGGGCCTTCTTCGCGTGGTGGAGGTCGGGCTCCGAGAGGAGCGGGTTCTCGCCGACCACGTACATGGCGCGGACCCGCCCGTCGAGGCAGCCCTCGACCATGTCCGTCACCACGAGGCCGGGCTCGGCCGGCGGCCGGGTCCCCCAGGCGCGCTCGAACCTGGCGAGCGTCGCGTCGTCGTAGCGCTGGTAGCCGGGGAGGCTCGTCGGGATGCACCCGGCGTCGCCGCATCCCTGGACATTGTTCTGGCCGCGGAGCGGGGAGATCCCGTTGCCCGGTTTCCCGAGCTGGCCCGTGAGGAGCGCCAGGTTGAGGAGCGCGTGGGCGTTCGCGGTCCCGTTCGTGTGCTGGGTCACCCCCATGCCCCAGATGAGGCAGGATCCGGCGAACGGGGGCCGCGCGTACCAGCGCGCGGCCTGCACGATGTCGGCGGCCGGCACCCCGGTGAGGGCCTCGGCGCGCTCGGGCGTGTACGGCTCGACCGCGGCCCGCCACGGGTCGAACCCCTCGGTGCGGGCCCGGACGAAGGCCTCGTCCCAGAGGCCCTCGCTCAGGATGACCCGCGCCATCGCGTTGAACAGGGCGACGTCGGTCCCGGGGCGCTGGCGGATCCAGACGTGGGCGTAGTCGCACAGCTCGATCCGCTTCGGGTTGACCACGACGATGCGCGCGCCCCGCGCATGGGCGCGGCGGAAGCGGATGGCGACCACCGGGTGGTTGGCGCTTGCGTCCGCCCCGACGACCATGAGGCAGCCGGCCTCCTCGTAGTCGACGTACGAGTTCGAGGTGGCCCCGGAGCCCATCGACGTGAGCATCGCCTCGACCGACGGGGAGTGGCAGAGCCGCGTGCAGTGGTCGACGCTGTTCGTGTCCATCACGGCGCGGCAGAACTTCTGGATGAGGTAGCCGTCCTCGTTGGTCGCCTTGGCGGAGGCGAGTGCCCCGAAGCGCCCCCTGTTCCGCGCCAGCCCCGCGGCGGCGGCGTCGAGCGCCTCGTCCCAGGAGACGGGCTCCCAGCGCCCGTCCTTCCGCACCATCGGTCGAAGGACCCGGTCCCTGGCATGGACGAAGCCCGTGCCGAAGCGGCCCTTGACGCAGAGCATCCCCTCGCTGGAGCGGTTCGCCGGCACGTCTTCCGCCATCACGGCGAGCCGCCCGTCGTCGCGCACCGCGCTGACGATCCCGCAGCCAACGCCGCAGTACGGGCAGGTCGTCTCGACGCGCCGCTCGATCCGGGCCGGCGCCTCCTTCGGGCGGAGGGCGCCGGTGGGGCACGTGGCCACGCACTGCCCGCAGGACGTGCAGATCGACGAGGCCATGAGGCCGTCGCCGAAGACTCCGACCCGCTCGGCGTGGCCGCGGCCCAGGAGGCTGATCGCCCCGATCCGCTGGACGTCGTCGCAGGCGGTCGTGCAGCGTCCGCAGAGGATGCAGGCGTCACGGTCGAGCACGAAGAACGACTTCGAGTCGTCGACGGCGTGACGGTGGAGCGGCGTCCAGGACGGAGCCGCCAGCCCGTGGCGCGCCGCCGCCTCGCCGAGCTGGCCGAAGCCGTCGCGGCCGTCGCCGGCGGCGAGCATCGAGCGCGTGAGGTCGAGGACGCCCCGGCGAAGCCGCGTGACCCCGGGCGTGTCGGTGCGCACCGCCATCCCCTCGCGCGCCGGCAGGTGGCAGGACGCGGGGAAGCCCCGCTGCCCCTCGACTTCCACCAGGCACGTGCGGCAGGCGCCAAGCGGCGGCCGGTCCGGGTCCTTGCAGGGCTGGGGGAGGGCGATGCCCAGGCGGTTCACGGCGTCGAGCACCGTGGCGCCCTCGGGCACCTCGACCGGCTGAGCGTCAATGGTCAGCCGCATGAGTCTATCTTAGCCCGAGACCGGCGTCACAGCTCGGTCGGGCCCACGATGGCCACGACGGACGAGGCGCGGCGCCGCAGGCGAGCATCCAGGGTGAGGAGGCGGCAGCGCAGCAGCCGGGCGAGCGCGAGATACTCGGCGTCGTAGGTCTTCGCCCAGCCGAGCTCATCGGCCACTTGCCATGCCTCCTCGGCCAGACGGACCGGCTGCTTGGCCGCGATCGGGGCCGCGGCGAAGCGAGCAAGCGCCTCACCGGCAAGGGCGCGGGAGATCGTTCCGCGCCAGCCGAGCTCATGAAGGACCGACAGGCCTTCGGACCAGAGGAGGCCGGGCGCCACCAGTTCCTCGGCCCTCAGGAACGCAAAACCGTCCGGGGAGAGCGAGGCCTGGACGGCCGCACTGGCGTCGATGACGAGCATGCTCAGTGACTGCCCCGGGACCGGCGAAGGGCCTCGACGACGTGCGGCATCGGCTCGCGGGTACTCGTGACCCTCCACGCCCTCGGCAGGGGGAGCGTGTCGCGGTTCAGGAGTAGATCCAGATCGCGCTCCTCCACGACGTGTTGTGTGCCGATCTTCCGGGCGCGGAGCTTGCCCGTCCGGATCCACCGCCGGATCGTTTCCGGGTCTCGTCCCGTGCGGGCTGCGATCTCGGGCACGGTAAGCATGTGTAGTAGTATACAACAATTGCTCAGCGCGGACCTTGACCCGGGCGGCCCGCTTCTGGGATCTCACCCCGGGTCGGTCTCGTCGGCGCCTACTTCTGGTCTGGCTTCTCCTCCGGCTGGACGCTCGGGCCCGACGGGGCCGTGGCCTTCCGACCCGCTGCCAGCGCGTCGCGCGCCCCGAAGTAGGCGGGCTTCGGCGCGTAGTCGCCGTTGAAGAGCAGGGGGGCGTCCTTGCCGAACTCGCGGTGGATCCAGGAGTGCGTGTCGTTCACACCCCAGAACGTCACGCCCGCGAAGCCCGGTATCGCCACGCAGGCGGCGATCGCGTCGTGGTAGACGCGGCGCTGGAGCGCCAGGGGGTCGCCCCGGCGGACGCTGCGGATCCGCACGTCCATCTCCGAGATCCGGACCTCGAGGCCGAGCGCCACGAACCGGGCCACGCTGGACGCGATGGCGGCGGGCTCCGGCGGGCGCGTCCCCCGGAGGTGCATCTCGAGCCCGACGCCGTGGACCGGGACGCCGTCGTCGAGGAGTCGCCGGAGGAGGGCGTACACCGCGTCCGACTTGCGCCCGCGTCCCTCGGCTCCGTAGTCGTTGTAGTAGAGCCGGGCGCAGGGATCGGCGGCGTGGGCCAGCCGGAACGCGTCCGCGATGTAGTCCCCCCCGCAGGCGCGTAGGAAGCAGGTGTTGCGCAGGCGGCCGTCGTCGGCGATGGCCTCGTTGACCACGTCCCACGCGGCGATGCGCCCCGCGTAGCGTCCCACGAGAGTCTCGACATGTGAAGCGAGCGCCTGAACCACCGCACGCCGGGATGGGGTCGGCGTCAGCCAGTCAGGGAGCTGGCGGTGCCACACGAGCGTGTGGCCGTGGATGCGCAGCCGGTGAGCCTCCGCGAACTCGACCAGCCGGTCCGCGGGGTCGAGGTGCCACCTGTGCGGGGACGGGTGGATGGGCCCCCACTTCAACGCGTTCTCGGGCGTGATCGCGTTGAACTCGCGCAGGAGCGTGGCGGCGTAGGCTTCGTCGCGCTCGAGGAGGTCCGGATCGACGGCGGCCCCGACCGGGACGCTCGAGGCGGCCCACAGCGGCTCGTCGGCGACGTCACGCCCGTCGGGCGTGGGCAGCGTCGCCGCGGTGGCCCAGGCGGAGAGCGGGGTCGGGGCAGCCTCTGCCACCGTTACTCGATTACGGTGTGCGCGCGCGAGCATCGATCTCCCTCAGCCGTCGCGCGCGGGACGATCATCTCGTGCGCGCACGCGAGCACCGAACGGCTCGCCGCGAAGTAGGGAGCAGACCACGGCGGTCACCGTCGTCCCCGCGCGCGTTCCGAGCGGCTCGCCGCCAAGTCAGGCGAGTGCATCGCGGCGGTCACCTCCTCCGCGCGCGGTCCGCGTGCGCATTCCGACTTGTTAGCCCGCGGGCTGAGGCGAGCTCACCACGACGGTCACCTCGTCCCACGGACGGTTCGCGGGTGTTCCCACCTGTTTGCCGTGGGTCAGGCGAGTTCACCACGCGGCACCCGGTCCGCGCGCGTTCCGGCCTGGTCGCCACGGTCAGTGCGGGCTTACCGCAGCCGTCACTTCGTCCGCGCGCGAGCACCGACGCATCGTCACTTTCTGGCCTTGGCTGCCGTGGGGTCGACGAGCACCGTGGGCTGGGCAGGCTCCTCTCTGGGCGGCGCCGCCAATTTCGCGCCCACAGCACGCGGCCGGCGGAGGCGGCACTCATGCGGGGCGACTCGTCTCCGAGAATGCGATCGGGAAGTGGTCGAGCGCCGCTTTGAGCGAGAGGGGCGCTGCCTGGCCGAGGCCGCAGAGGGAGGCCAGCTGCACCACGTCGGCCAGCTCCCGCAGCGTCGCGAGCGAGCCGGCGACACCAGCGCGGGGGACGCCGTCGAGGAGCTCGAGCAGGCGCGCCGTGCCCTCGCGGCAGGGCGTGCACTTGCCGCAGGACTCCCGGGCGTTG
>DATAFX010000121.1:0-14501 GCA_036257195.1 Candidatus Methylomirabilota bacterium
GAACCGTTTCTGCTGCTTCCAGCGGATGACGCCGTAGCCGTCGTCCCGCAGGACCAGCACGACGAAGGTCACTCCGAGCCGGCGCGCCGTCTCGAGCTCCTGCACGTTCATGAGGAAGCCGCCGTCGCCGGTGACGGTGACCACTCGTCGGCCGGGCTCGGCCAGCTTGGCGGCGATCGCGCCCGGGAGGCCGATCCCCATCGCGGCGAAGCCGTTCGAGATGATCACCGTGTTGGGGAGCCGCGCGCCGTACGCCTTGGCGACCCAGAGCTTGTGGGCCCCGACGTCCGAGATGACCAGGTCCTCCGGCGCCAGCGCGGCCTCGAGGTCCGCCATGGCTCGCTGGGGCAAGAGGGGGAACGCGTCCGAGCGGCGGCGGGGATCGGGGGCGCGCGACGCCGGCGGTCGGGCCTCGGGGCGCACGGCCACGAGCGGGGCGAGGAGCTCGAGCGCCTCGCGCACGTCGGCGACGACCTCCACCTCCGGCTGGTAGCGCGCATCCACCTCGGCCGCCGTGAAGTCGACGTGGACGAGCCGGGCGTGCCCCGCGGGGTTCCAGCGGGCCGGCGCGTACTCGACCGGGTCGTAGCCCACGGCCAGGATGACGTCCGCCTTGGTGAAGCCGGCGCGCTCGATGTCCTCGGCGACGAGCCCGACCGTCGTGACCATGAGCGGGTGGTCGGCGGGCAAGGCGCCCTTGGCCATGAACGTCGTCACCACCGGGATCTGGGCCCGCTCGACCAGCGCCCTGAGCTCCCGCGCGGCGTGGCCCCGGATCACGCCGTTGCCCGCGAGGATCAGGGGCCGCTCCGCCTGGTTGAGGATGTCCGCCGCGCGGGCGAGCGAGGGCCGGTCGGGCGAGGGGCGGCGCGGCTTGTAGGCCCGGAGCGGCTCCCCCTCGGCAGCCTCCTCGGCCACGTCCTCCGGCAGCTCCAGGTGGCAGGCCCCCGGCTTCTCCTCCTGGGCGACCTTGAACGCCTTGCGGACGACCTCGGGGATGACCGCGCCCGTCTCGACCTGCGTGTTCCACTTCGTGAAGGGCCGGAACGCCTCGACGATGTCGACGTGCTGGTGGGACTCCTTGTGGAGGAGGCCACGGGCCAGCTGGCCCGTGATGGCCACGACGGGCGCGCGGTCGAGGTTCGCGTCGGCCAGGCCGGTCGTGAGGTTCGTCGCGCCGGGGCCGAGGGTCGCGAGACACACCCCCGCCCGCCCGGTCAGCCGCCCCCAGACGTCGGCCATGAAGGCGGCCCCCTGCTCGTGGCGGACGGAGACGAAGCGGATCGACGAGTCGAGGAGCGCGTCGTTCAGATCGAGCGTCTCCTCGCCGGGCACGCCGAAGACGTAGCGCACGCCTTCCTGCTCGAGGCAGCGGATCAGGAGCTGGGCACCCGTCACGGTCGGCCCTCCCGGGGCGGCGGCGGCCGCCTCCGAGTCGATGATCGCAGCCCCCTCGGGTTTTTGCTAGACTGTGCGGCAGTCGTGACGCCCCTTCTGGACGTACGTCACCTCAGCACCCAGTTCACCACGCGCGGCGGCGTCGTGCGCGCCGTCGACGACGTCTCCTGGGACGTCCGGCCGGCGGAGACGGTCGCGCTCGTCGGCGAGTCGGGGTGCGGCAAGAGCGTGAGCGCGCTCTCGATCATGCGGCTCGTGGCGGCGCCGGCGGGCCGGATCGTGGCCGGCGAGGTCTGGTTCAGGGGCAAAGATCTCCTCCGGCTCTCCGAGGAGGAGATGCGCCGGGTGCGCGGGCGCGAGATCGCCATGGTCTTCCAGGAGCCCATGACGTCGCTGAACCCGGTGCTCTCCGTGGGGCGCCAGCTGACGGAGGGCGTCGAGATCCACCTCGGTGCCGACCCGGCGCGGGCCCGCGCCCGGGCCGAGGAGCTCCTCCAGATGGTCGGTATCCCCGACCCCACGCGGCGGCTCGCCCAGTACCCCCACCAGTTCAGCGGCGGGATGCGCCAGCGCATGATGGTCGCGATGGCGCTCGCCTGCGAGCCGGCGCTGGTCCTCGCCGACGAGCCGACCACGGCGCTCGACGTGACGATCCAGGCCCAGATCCTCGAGCTCATGAAGACACTCTCGCGGCGGCTCGGCGTCGCGATGCTGATCATCACCCACAACCTCGGCGTCGTCGCGCGCTACGCCGACCGTGTCAACGTCATGTACGCTGGGCGCATCATCGAGCAGGGCACGGCCCGCGAGCTCTACGCCCACCCCCGCCACCCCTACACGCTCGGCCTCCTCCGGTCCGTTCCGCGGCTCGACGAGGCCCGCCGGGCCCGGCTCGATCCGATCGAGGGCCAGCCCCCGGACCTCTCGCGCCTGCCCCCCGGCTGTGCCTTCGCCCCCCGGTGCGCCTTCCGCGTCGAGCGGTGCCTCGCGGAGCGGCCGGCGCTCCTGGCGGCCGGCCCCGACGGCCACGTGAGCGCGTGCTGGGAGATCGAGCGCCTGCCGGACACGACGGTCGTCGCCGAGGTGACCCGGTGAGCCCACCGGCCGCTCAGGGAGGCGCCGCGGGCCGGTCCGGGACCGGCGGGGCGGCGGCGGCCATGGCCGCCGCGCCGCAGCGTGACCCGGCAACCGACGTCCTGCTGGAGGTTCGCGACCTCGTCAAGCACTATCCGGTCTCGGCCGGCTTCCTCGGCCGCGAGGTCGGGGTCGTCCGGGCGGTCGACGGTGTGAGCTTCACGATCCGGCGGGGCGAGACGCTCGGCCTGGTCGGCGAGTCGGGCTGCGGCAAGACCACGACGGGCCGCTGCATCCTCCAGCTCGATCGGCCCACCAGCGGGTCGGTGCGGTTCGAGGGCCAGGAGCTGACGACCCTCCGCCCGGCGGCGCTCCGGTCGGTGCGGCGGCGGATCCAGGTCATCTTCCAGGATCCCTACAGCTCCCTCAATCCCCGGATGACGGTGGGCCAGATCGTGGGCGAGCCGCTGGCGGTCCACGGGCTCGTCCGGGAGGCGCCGGCCCGGGCCGCCCGCGTGCAGGAGCTGCTCCGGCAGGTGGGGCTCCTCCCGCAGCACGACCGCCGCTACCCGCACCAGCTGTCGGGGGGCCAGCGCCAGCGGGTCGGCATCGCGCGGGCGCTCTCGCTCGAGCCCTCCCTGATCATCTGCGACGAGCCGGTCTCCGCGCTCGACGTCTCGATCCAGGCGCAGATCATCAACCTGCTCGAGGACCTCCAGCAGCAGCTAGGGCTCACCTACCTCTTCGTCGCCCACGACCTGTCCGTCGTCCGCCACATCTCGGACCGCGTGGCGGTGATGTACCTCGGCCGGATCGTCGAGATCGCGGACCGGCAGACCCTCTACGAGGCGCCGCGGCACCCGTACACGCAAGCGCTGCTCTCCGCCGTGCCCATCCCCGACCCCGAGGTGGAGGCGCGGCGGGAGCACGTCGTGCTCGCCGGCGAGGTGCCGAGCCCGCTCAGCCCGCCCACCGGGTGCGCGTTCCACCCGCGCTGTCCGATCGCCGTCGAGGAGTGCCAGCGGACGCGTCCCCTGCTCCGGGACCTCGGGCC
The DNA here is from genome assembly GCA_036257195.1 of Candidatus Methylomirabilota bacterium. Lineage (GTDB taxonomy): Bacteria > Methylomirabilota > Methylomirabilia > Rokubacteriales > DASRDR01 > DASRDR01. The sequence goes on from DATAFX010000121.1 coordinate 3,527, forward strand.
CGGTCACCAGGCGGCCTGTCACCTGGCCTGACGGCCGGCCGGCCGCGTGCCGACCCGGCGGCCCCCGAAGGGCTAGTGGCCTGATGGTCGGACCTTGACAGCTTCGAAGGGTGCCGGCTAGGCTGAATCTATCCTTCCGTGACCCGGGTCAAGACGCTGGCCCGGGTGACCGAGTCGTACATGGCCTCACCTGGCGCCGTGGCCTGGCGCACCGAGCGCGCCGCCCGGCCCCGTGCAGAACACGAGCCCGAGGAGGTGCCGCATGACCCTGAGGCGATCCAGGACGCTCGCCGGCTCGATCCTCGCGACCCTGCTGGTCGCGGCGCTGGTGATGACCGGGCTGCCCGTGGGGGCGCAGCAGCCGAAGACCGGAGGCGAGCTGGTCTTCGCGGTGCCCTCGGAGCCTCCGTCCTACGACGGCCACCGCGAGGAGACGTTCGGGGTGATCCACCCGATCGCCCCGCACTACAGCACCCTCCTCAAGGTGGACCCGACCGACCCCAGCGGGACCAAGCCCGTGGGCGACCTCGCCGAGAGCTGGACCGTGGCCCCCGGCGGCCTGATGTACACGTTCAAGCTCCGGCGGGGCGTCAAGTTCCACGACGGGAGCGAGATGACGTCGAGAGACGTCAAGGCGTCTTACGACAAGATCATCTTCCCGCCGGAAGGCATCTCGTCGAGCCGCAAGGGACAGTACCGCTCGGTCGAGGTGGTCGAGGCCCCGGACCCCTACACCGTGCGCTTCCGCCTGAAGTACCCGGAGGCGTCCTTCGCGCTGGCCGTCGCCTCCCCGTGGAACTTCATCTACAAGGCGGACATCCTGGGCAAGGACCTGCACTGGTACGAGAAGAACATCATGGGGACCGGGCCCTTCGAGTTCGTGGAGCACGTGAAGGGCTCGCACTGGGTCGGCAAGAAATTCACCGGCTACTGGGACAAGGGGAAACCCTACCTCGACACCTACCGCGCGCTCTTCATGCCCGCCCAGTCGGCCAACGTGGCCGCCGTCCGCGGCGAGCGGGCCCACATCCAGTTCCGGAGCTTCAGCCCGGCCGAGCGCGACAGCGTGGTCCAGGCTCTCGGGAACAAGATCCGGGTCCAGGAGAGTCCATGGGACTGCATCCTCATGGTCGCCTTCAACCACGAGAAGAAGCCGTTCGACGACAAGCGGGTCCGCAAGGCCCTCACCCTCGCCATCGACCGCCACCAAGGCTCCCAGGCCCTCTCCAAGATCGCCATCGTCAAGGAGGTGGCCGGGGTCCAGGTGCCGGGTACGCCGTACGCGACCCCGCCCGCCGATCTCGAGAAGCTCGCCGGCTACGGTCGTGACATCAACGCCGCGCGCGCCGAGGCCCGGCGTCTCCTCAAGGAGGCCGGGGTCGAGAACCTCCAGTTCACGTTCACGAACCGCGGAATTTCGATGCCCTACGAGCCGCTCGCCATCTGGCTCATCGATCAGTGGCGGCAGATCGGCGTGCACGTCCAGCAGGTGGTCATCGAGGCGGCGGCCTACTCCACGCCGCTCCGAGCGGGCGAGTTCCAGGTCGCGATGGACTTCCAGTGCGGCTACATCGTCGAGCCTGACCTCGACATCTACAAGTTCATCTCGACGGACAAGAACCCGGCCAACTACGGGCGGTACACCGACCGTGTGCTCGACAACCTCTTCGACCGGCAGGCGAAGGCCACCAGCGTCGAGGAGCGGAAGCAGCTGGTCCGGGAGTTCGAGAAGCGGCTCCTCGACGAGGAGGTCCACTACCTCCTGACACTCCAGTGGCACCGGATCGTCCCCCACAGCGCGAAGATCAAGGGGTGGCAGATCACGCCGAGCCACTACCTCAATAACCAGCTCGACACGGTCTGGCTGGACCAGTAACAGCCACAACGGCTCAGGCCCGGCGGATCCTCGCCGGGCCTGAGCCGGGCTTCGTGCGATGACCAGGTACATCCTGACGCGGCTCCTGCTGATGATCCCCACCCTCCTGGGGGTGATCGTCCTCGTGTTCGTGCTCCTGCGCGTCGTGCCCGGCGACGTGGTGGAGATGCGGTTCGCGAGCGGCCAGAACCAGTGGGTGGACCAGAAGGTCCTGACCGCCGAGCGCGCCAAGCTCGGCCTCGACAAGCCTCTCTGGCGGCAGTTCGTCGACTACATGACCGGGCTCGCCCGGCTCGACCTGGGCCGCTCCATGTGGACCGGCTCGCCCATCACCGAGGAGATCAAGCTCCGGTTCGCCCTGTCGCTCCAGCTCGCGCTGATGGCCACCGTCGTGGCCACCGTGCTCGCGATCCCGCTCGGCATCGTCGCCGCGCTACGCCAGGACACCTGGGTCGACTACTTCGTCCGGATGTTCTCGATCGCCGGCCTCGCGATGCCGTCCTTCTGGCTCGGCATCCTCCTGATCCTGACGCTCCTGGTCTTCTTCAAGTGGCTGCCCCCGATGGTGTACACGCCGTTCTGGGTCAACCCGTGGCAGAACCTTGCCCAGCTCGTCTGGCCGGCAGTCGCGGTGGGCTACCGCTACTCGGCGGTCGCCACGCGCATGACGCGGTCGGCGATGCTCGAGGTGCTGCGCGAGGACTACATCCGTACTGCGCGGGCGAAGGGACTCTTCCAGAACCTGATCCTGAGTCGGCACGCGCTCAAGAACGCGCTGCTCCCGGTGCTGACCGTGATCGCGCTCGAGTTCGCGTTCCTGCTCGGGGGGCTGGTCGTCACCGAGCAGGTGTTCAACCTGAACGGCCTGGGCCTCCTGTTCGTCCAGGCCATCGCGCACCGCGACTACACCTTGACCCAGGCGCTCGTGCTCGTGGTCGCCACGGCCTTCATCGTCATGAACTTCCTCGTCGACCTGGCCTTCGCCTGGATCGATCCCCGGATCCGGTACCGGTGATGGCGGACAACCGATGGCGGTGAATCCTCCGGCCGGGGTGCTCACCGACGTCCCGGCCGCCGAGCCGGAGTCCCGCTGGCTCGACGGCCTCCGCGAGTTCGTGCGCCGCCGCACGCTGGGGGCGTTCGGTGCGGCGGTCATCGGGCTGATGGTCTTCGTCGCGGCCTTCGCCCCGCTCCTCGCCACCCACCACCCGCTGGCCACCGACTACGGGGCGATGCTCTCGCCACCGAGCGCCCAGCACTGGCTGGGCACGGACGCCCACGGGCGGGACGTCTACTCGCGCATGCTCTACGGCTCGCGGACGGCGCTGCTCGTGGGATTCGGCGCGTCCGTGCTCGGCGCTACGCTCGGTGCCGTCCTCGGAGTGTCCAGCGCGTACTTCGGCGGAAAGCTGGACCTCGTGCTCCAGCGATTCATGGACATCTTCCTCTCCCTCCCGCTCATCATCCTGGCGCTGGCCGTGGTGGTGATCCTCGGGACCGGCGCCACCAACGTCATCCTGGCCATCATGATCCCGATGATCCCCCGCTGCGCCCTGGTTGTCCGCTCGAGCGCGCTCGCCATCCGCGAGATGCCCTACATCGACGCCGCGCGCGCCGCCGGCTACGGCCACCTCCGGATCATCCTGCGCCACATGCTGCCGAACGTCATGGCGCCCTATCTGATCCTGCTGACGGCCTTCCTGGGTCAGGCCATCCTGGCGGAGGCCTCGCTCTCGTTCCTCGGGCTCGGGGTCCAGGAGCCGACCGCGGCGTGGGGACTCATGCTGCGCGGGGCCGCCGTCGAGTTCGCCGAGGCGGCCCCCTGGATGGCGGTCTTCCCGGGCCTCGCGATCAGCCTGGCCGTCTTCGCCTTCAACCTGTTCGGCGACTCGCTCCGCGACGCGCTCGACCCGAAGCTGCGTACCCAGTAGTCGGCCCGCCGGTCGGGCGAAGTTCCCCTGTGGTGGAAGTCCTCCCCTCCGGGCCGCAGTGGATTGCTCTCGATCTCAGCAATATCAGGCCCTTAGCCCGTGGCACGCGGGTTGCTCTGATCTCACCCGATATGAGCCAGAACGGCACCGGGGCGGCGCGGTGGTGGATCGTGGTGAAGCCGGAGCAGCGGGAGCTGATCGAGATCCTCCGCGCGCGGCTCGAAGGCTCGGGCGTCGAGGTCCAGGTGGAGCGCCGGGCACGGGAGCGTCGGCGCGGGAGCCTCGGGCCCCTGATGGACCGACGCGTGAACGACCGGCGGCGCCAGCGGCCCGTCGCGCTCCTGTCGGTCGCCGCCCCGGCGGAGCTCGCGGAGGCGGCGCGGGCCCCGGCGGCCACTCACCGCCAGGCGCCGCCCCGGGAGAGGTCGCCACGCGAGGCGCCCCTCACGCACCCCTGCCCGATCTGCCTGTCCGTCGTCGAGCTCGAGCTGCCGCGCTTCCCGCACCCCCCGGCGCGCGTCGAGATGGAGGTGGGGCACGTGAACGGGAACAACCGCGACGCCCAGCACTACGTCGAGATCGCGGCGTTCACCGTCTCAGGCCGGATGATCCTCTCCCAGCGCGTCCCCGCCCGCCGCCCGGCGTAGCCCGGCTCTCGCTCAGGCGCAGCGCAGGGCTACAGGACGGAGCGGCAGCCCGAGATGCCGACGGCGCCTTCGCGCGTCGGGATGAGCTCGCCGTAGAGCTCGGCCACGCTCCGCCCGATGGAGGGCCACGCGAACCGGCGGGCCCATGCCACGGCACGGAGACCGAGCGCGCGTCGGCCAGGCTCGTCCGCCAGTAGGCCCGTCACGGCCTCCGCGAGCGCCGCGACGTCGCCCTCTGGCACCAGGCGACCGGTCACCCCATCCTGGACCGTGACGGCGAGGCCGCCCGCCCGCGAGGCGATCACGGGGACGCCGGACGCCATCGCCTCGAGCGCGACCATCCCGAACGACTCGTAGCGCGAGGGCATCAAGCATAGGTCGGCCGCCGCGTAGTAGTCCGGCAAGGCGTCCTGCGGCTGCGCCCCGCGGAAGTCGACCCACGGGCAGAGGCCCAGATCCTGCGCGAGCCGGTGGAGACGCGCGCCGTCGGCCGAGTCGCCCTTCGTGCCACCGACGACCAGGAGCGTGAGCCGAGCCGCGGCGAGGCCGTCGGATCGGAGGACCGCCAGCGCCCGCAGGAGCGTCTCCAGTCCCTTGATGGGAGTGAGCCGCCCCACGAAGAGGAGCACGTGCTCGGCGTCGAGCCCGAGCCGCGCCCGCGCGTCCGCCGGCGCCCGCGGCCGGAACAGCTCCACGTCCACGCCGCACGGGATGATCGCCACCCGGCGCGGGTCCGCGCCGAGGTGCCAGGCGAGGTCCGCCCGTTCGATCAGCGTGGAGGCCACGAGGCGGTCCGCTCCAGCGGCGATACGCACCTCGGCGGCCAGGCGCTCAGCGGGCTCGGTGTCGCCCGAGCCGCGGGCCACCGCGTTCTTGATGGCGCCGAGCGTGTGGAACATGTGGACGAGCGGCACGTCCCAGCGCCGCGCCAGACCCAGACCTGCGAGTCCCGACAGCCAGTAGTGGCTGTGGACCAGGTCGTAGCGTGCCCCCTCGCGCGCCCGGAACGCCTCGACCCGGTCGGCGAACGCCTCGAGGTGCTCGGCCACCGCTGCCCGCGCGATCGGACGGGCGGGACCGGCGGGGACGTGGACCACCCGCGCGCCCGGACCGAGCCGCACCACCTCCGGGATCGCGGGGTCCTGGCTCCGCGTGAACACGTCGATCTCGAAGCCCAGGCGGCCGAGCGCGCGGGCCACCTCGCGGACGTACACGTTCATCCCGCCCGTCTCCTTGCCGCCGAGCGCTGCGAGCGGGCAGGTGTGCACGGAGAGCATGGCGATCCGCGGTCCGCGCGCCGCCCGACCGGAGAGTGCGGGCGTCATGGCCGCTCCACGGTCACGCGCACGACCTCCGTCGGCGCGGCCCCGAAGCCGTACTTGTACGGCTCCTCGCCGCGCAGGAAGTCGTAGCGCCGGAAGCCCCGCGCGATCGCGTCCTCGATCGTACGGGCGATCAGCACGACGCCGGGTGACATGGCGCGGGCGTCCGGGTCGAAGCCGGAGTTGTAGAGGCTCACACTCCCCGCCTGCTCCAGGCAGAAGAGGGCCGCCGCCGGACGCTCCTCGAGCCAGAGCATCCACAAGGCCGCGAGCCCCGCCGCGGCCCAGAGGCTTCCGAGCTCGCGGAAGAACGCCTCCATCGAGTCGTCCATGAAGCGAGCCTTGCCGACCTTGGAGCGCCGGTGGAGAGCGACGAAGCCGTCCATGAGCACGGCCATGGCCGCCGAGTTCCGCGCCACCTCGACACGGGGCCGCCCCGCCTCGGCCCGGCGAAGCTTCCGCCGGAGCTCGTGACGGTCCTTCCCGGAGAGCCCGGCGAGGTAGCCGTCCCAGGTCTCGGGGAGATCGATCAGCGGGCAGCGGTCCTCGACGTCGACGCGACACGCCAGCCCGGCGGAGGCGGCGAGACTCGCCACGAGGCCGGGAGTCGCGGACGCCGCCGGCACTGGGCGCAGGTCCACGCTCCGCCACGGAAGGTCGGCCAGGGCGGGCAACATCGCCTTCCAGACCTCCTCCTCACGACCGGCGAGGGCGATGAGGTCGAGATAGTCGGCCACGTCCGTCCCGCCCACGAGACGGAGCACGGGGCCGTCGGGAGTCGTGGTCTCGTAGAGCGGCAGGACGCCCGCCCACTCCCCAGAGCCGTCCTGGGCGGCGAGAAGGTGAAGCGGGCCGGGGGCGAAGGCGCGGAACCAGGTGGTCTGGAACTGCCACGTCGCGAACGGTACCGGGGCACGACACCGCTCGACGAGGCGATTCCAGCCGGCCTCGCCGATCCCGAGGGCGTCCCAGTCCGAGAAACGCTCGACCCTCACGGGCGTGGCACCCCCCGGGCCCGGCTTCGGCCCACGTCCGGCCTCCGGCAGCAGGGCACGGCCGGTGGCGTCATTTGTCCGGTGTTGAGACGGTCCTGGCCCCCGGGGAGGTTCGAGATGGGGCGGTCAGAGGTCATCGCTCCCGCCGGCCGCCTCGGAGGGGGTCTCGAGGTCCCCGCCGGCCTCCTCCTCCAGCGCCTCGTCCACGTCGTCGCCCAGATCCTCACCCATCTCGCTCCCCATCTTCTTCATCCAGCGGGCGACGCTCTTCGGGTCGTCCTCATTCAGGTCGCCGAGGCTCGAGGGATCGGCCAGGGAATCGAGTCGATCCTCCTCGGACCGGACAGTCGCGAATCGCGACATGAGTCGCCGGAGCTGTGCCCCCCCGCAGCGCGGGCACTTGGGGGGGGTCGGATCGGAGATCCGCATGACGAGGAGGCTCACGGCCCGCCGGCAGTCGGCGCAGTGATACTCGTAGATGGGCATGTCGACAGAGATTCTAGAAGTAGGACCGCGGAGGGTCAAGCAACCGCAGGCGGGCAGCGGGTGGAATCGAGGCGCGACGGCGCTGATCGCGAGCCGCGAGGAGAAACGCGGCCCTGTTCAGCTGCGCGGCCGGACGAGGCTCCCTCTGGCCGTCACGACTGGCGCCCTGGGGCGTCAGGTCCTCGGCAGACTCGGAGTCGCGACGGGTTCCGCCACGTCACCAGCCGTTCTGCAGCAGGCTGAGCATCAACCCGAAGGACATCGCCACTGCCACGATGTACGCGAGGACGACCTTCCCGAGCCTGTCGTGCTCCCGCACACCCGCCACCGCGTCGGGGCGCCGTCCACCGTGCGCCCGGGGCTGCCGCATCGATGCGGCATCGAACCCCCGCTCTCTCCAGGGACCTCCCATGGCCGCCACCTCCTCCCTCTGTTGGAGGCTCTTGCCTCCAGCTGGGAATCGGCCTTGCCAACACGGAGCTGAGCAATGGACGTGCCAGCGGGTTACCCGTGGGAGACGGCGTCGTCGTCAGGCGAATCCGAGTCAAGTGTTGCGCAGGGTTGCGTGCCACGTGGTGGGCGCCTGCCGCCTGCGGAACTCGAGTGTGCGGCGGAGCCCCGGCGCCCACTCTGGGTCAGAAACCGTCACCCGGGCGCCATGGAGGCGCGGAGCGCCGGCGGTCTCGCTATGGCGCCTCGCCGGGTCGGGCCATGCGCTCGGGCCGAACCTCGCGGTCGAACTCCTCCGCCGTGAGGTAGCCGAGCGCCACGGCCGCCTCGCGGAGGGTCGAGCCTTCGCGGTGCGCCTTCTTCGCAATCTCCGCGGCGCGGTCGTAGCCCAGGCGGGGAGCGAGGGCCGTCACCAGCATGAGCGAGCGCTCGAGCTGCTCCCGGATCCGGGGGAGGTTCGGCTCGAGGCCGCGGGCGCAGTGCTCCTCGAACGACTCCGCGGCGTCGGCGAGCAGACGCACCGACTGGAGCATGTTGTGAATGATCAGGGGCTTGAACACGTTGAGCTCGAAGTTCCCGGACGCCCCGCCAATGCCGACGGCGACGTCATTGCCCAGGACCTGGGCGGCGACCATGGTCAGCGCCTCCGACTGCGTGGGATTCACCTTGCCCGGCATGATCGAGCTGCCGGGCTCGTTCTCCGGGATCGTGAGCTCGCCGAGACCCGAGCGCGGCCCGGAGGCGAGCCAGCGGACGTCGTTGGCGATCTTCATGAGGGCCGCGGCCAGCGTCTTCAGCGCGCCGTGGGCGGCGACGAGCGCGTCGTGGGCCGCCAGGGCCTCGAAGGCGTTCTCGGCGGGGACGAACGCGTGGCCCGTCAGCTCCGCGATCCGCTTCGCCGCCGCGGGCGCGAACCCCGGCGGCGCGTTGAGGCCGGTCCCGACTGCGGTGCCGCCAATGGCCAGCTCGTGGAGGTGAGGCATGGTGGCCTCGAGGTGCCCGAGGGCGTGCTCGAGCTGGCTCACCCAGCCCGAGATCTCCTGGCCCAGCGTGAGCGGCACGGCGTCCTGGAGGTGGGTCCGCCCGATCTTCACGACGTCCCGGTAGGCGTCCGCCTTCCGGGCGAGGGTGTCGCGAAGGCGCCGGACGGCCGGGAACAGGCGGCCGCGAAGCTGCCCCACCGTCGCGATGTGCATCGCGGTCGGGAAGGTGTCGTTCGACGACTGGCTCTTGTTGACGTCGTCGTTCGGGTGGACGAGCCGCGCGCCCAGCGCGCCGCCGAGGAGCTCGGTCGCGCGGTTCGCGATCACCTCGTTGGCGTTCATGTTCGTCTGGGTGCCGCTCCCCGTCTGCCAGACCACGAGGGGGAAGTGATCGTCGAGGCGGCCCGCGATCACCTCGTCGGCGGCCCGGGCAATCGCCTGCGCCTTGTCCTCGGGGAGGAGCCCGAGCTCCCGGTTCACCTGGGCGCACGCCTTCTTGAGGACACCGAAGGCCCGGATCATCTCGGGGGGAAACCGCTCGCCGCCGATCCGGAAGTGCTGGAGTGAGCGCTGCGTCTGGGCACCCCAGTACCGATCGGCCGGGACCTCGACCGGTCCCATGGTGTCCCGCTCGATCCGCGTGGATCCGGGCGGGCGGCGCTCCGGCGTGGTCGGCTCCATCGGCGCTCCGGGGCCCTCCTGCCCGACGGCGGTCAGATGGCCAGGCTGCCCCCGCCCTCGCGGCGGTAGGCGTCCGGGTCCAGGATAACATTCAGGCACGCGACCCGCCCCGATCCGAGCGCCCGCTCGAGCGCCGGGCGAAGGCGGCGCGGGTCCTCCACAGTCTCGCCCTCGCCGCCCAACGCCTCGACCAGGCGGTCGTAGCGGGTGAACGGGAGCGACGTCGCGACGGTCCGCTCGCGCCCGTAGAAGCTCTGCTGGACCGACCGGATCATCCCCCACCCGCCGTCGTTGCCGACGACCGTGACCAGCGGGAGGTCGAAGCGCACCGCGGTCTCGAGCTCCATGCCGTTCAATCCGAACGCGCCGTCCCCCGAGAGGAGGAGCACGCGCCACTCGGGATGGAGCGCCTTCGCCGCCAGCGCGAAGGGCGGGCCCACGCCGAGGACCCCGAGCGGCCCGGGGTCGAGCCACTGGGCGGGGCGGGAGAGCGGCACGATCTTCGACGCGCAGGTCACGACGTCGCCGCCATCCGCGACGAGGCAGGTGCGCTCGTCCATGACGGCGGCCAGCTCGGCCGCGAGCCGGTAGTGGGAGATCGGCGTCTGGTCCGACGCCGCCAGGGCGGCCTGCTTCGCGCGCTCGGCGGCCTCCTTGTCGCCGAGGCGACGGCGCCAGCCCTCGGTCCGGGCCGGGCCCCCCGCCGGCACGGACGCCCGCAGGGCCTCGAGGGTGCGGCCGACGTCCGCCGCGAGGCCCGCGGCGAGCGTGCGGTTCCGCCCGAAGTCGCCACCGTCCGCGTCGACCATCACGACCTGCGCGCCCTCTCCGAACATCGGCGCCTGGCCGTAGCCGAGCCGGAAGTCGAGCGGCGTCCCGAGGACCAGGACCAGGTCGGCCTCCCTGAGGGCGAGCCCGCGCGCCAGCTGGAACGCCATCGGATGGTCGTGCGGGAGGCACCCGCGTCCCATGCCGTTCGTGAACACGGGCAGCCCCGCGCGCTCGGCGAGACCGGCGAGCGCGTCCCACGCGCCGTCCCAGTAGACGCCGCTGCCGGCGACGATCGCCGGGCGCTCGGCGGCGGCCAGGAGCGCCGACACGCGCTCGACCGCCTCGGGCGCCGGCTCGGGCCGGCGGCGCGGGCCGGGAGGCGGGAAGGGCGCGTCCCGCTCGTCGACCGTTGACATCAGGAGGTCCACCGCGATCTCGACGAAGACGGGGCCGGGCTGGCCGGAGAGGGCCACGTCGACCGCGCGCGCGAGGTATTCCGCGATGAACCGGGGCTCCGGCACCGCCCAGGCGCCCTTCGTGATGGGCGCGAGGAGCGACACCTGATCCATCTCCTGGAGGGCCCCACGGCCCTTCAACCCGAGGGGCGATCCGCCGCCGATCAGGAGCAGCGGGCTCCGTGCGGCATGTGCGTTCGCCACGCCCGTCACCGCGTCCGTGACGCCGGGCCCGGGCACCACCACCGCCACCCCGAGTCCGCGCGTGAGCCGCGCCCAGGCGTCCGCCGCGTGGGCCGCCGCCTGCTCGTGGCGGACGTCGACGATGCGGATGCCGTGCCGGAGGCAGGCGTCGTAGATCGGCAGGATGTGGCCGCC
>DATAFX010000135.1:0-1926 GCA_036257195.1 Candidatus Methylomirabilota bacterium
CACCAGTCCCGGCGAGGCGGCCGGCCGGCCGCGGCGGCGTCGGCGGGGGCCCCGCCGCGGGACCGCCCCGGGCACGCCCGCCGCTCCGCCCGGCGCCTGAACCCCGCTCAGAACTTCAGCTCGATCAGTGCGTGCGCCTCGTGCCCCCCGAAGCCGCCGTTCCGTGGCGCATCGAAGCCGTATCCGTAGCCGGCGACCACGGTCACGCGCGGGGTGATCGCGACCGACACGTCGGCACCGACCCCGTGGAGGTGCTTCCGCGGGAGACTGTGCCCGTCGATGTAATCGACGCCCGCGATGTCGCCCGCGATGCGGAGATGCACCGCGCGCGAGCCCGGCCAAGCGGGGAACCGGTAGGAGGCGTTCAGCAGCCAGAATCGCTTGGCGAAGATCTCCTCGACGAAGTAGCCGTGCAGGATCAGCGGGAACTCGGTCCGGAACGGCAGCGCGCTCCCCATGCGGAAGCTCGACAGGAGATCGGCGTCGTGCGAGAGACCGGCTGTGAGGAAGACGTCCACGGTATGCCCGTCGGCTGGAGAAAGGACGGCCGCCACCCGGCCCCACGCCCGCTGGGAGAGCGATTCCAGCTCCTCTGGCCGTTCGGGGAAGCCGAACGTGCCAGTCTCCGTCCGGTAGGCCGCCTCGTACCAGGCCGAGGCTTCGAGGGCCACCTTCGGCAAGAGCTCGGGCGGCACCCCCCCGAGCCGCAGCCCCACCCGGCCGGTCATCAGCCCGGTGTCCGGCGGCAGCTCGAAGCGCTCGGCGGTGTCGAAGTTGTCCTGGTAGACGATGAAGGACGGGGTGACCCGGATCTGGCCCTGGAGGGGTAGCTTGTCGAAGAGCTTCGTGCCGGCGTAGTAGGAGAGAGGCAGCTCGGCACCGTGGCCCCAGAATGACTCGGCTTTCTTGTAGCTGCCGTCCCGGTATTCCTCGTGACCGTACCGGAGCCCGCCGCCGTTCAGGCCGATGCTGACCGCGTGGCGCCCGAAGGGCCAGTGATCCTGCACGAACTCCGTCAGGAGATAGGTGGGCGCCACGACCACGCGGAGGTACTGGTCCGGATTCGGGTAGTGGGGCCGGTTCCAGAGGAAGAAGGCGTAGCCGTTGATGTGCGCGTTACCCTTCAGCGGCACCTCCGTGCCGACCTCCAGGTAGGCGCGGGGCTCGGGATCCGGCTGCGCGAACGCCGGCAGGGTGACGAAGACGGGAAACAGGACGAGGCCGGCGAGGGGGACCCGGCGGCGCGGCGGCCTAGAAGCGGCGCCGCCCAACCAGCGCTCTCTTCCGCAGACGAAGCGAGGCTGGCGTCACCTCGAGGAGCTCGTCGTCGCGGATCCACTCGAGACACTGCTCGAGGCTCATCAGGCGCGGCGGCGACAGGCGGATGCCCTCGTCGGAGGTGGACGCCCGCATGTTGGTCAGCTTCTTCTCCTTCGTCACGTTCACGTCGAGGTCGTTCTCCCGGACGTGCTCGCCCACGACCTGCCCCTCGTAGACGGGGTCGCCCGGTCGCAGGAAGAAGGTGCCGCGCGGTTGGAGGTGGTCGATCGCGTATCCGGTGGCGCGGCCCTCGCGGTCCGCCACGAGGGCGCCGGTCGTCCGGCGCGGGATCTCGCCGTGCCAGGGCGCCCATCCGTCGAACAAGTGGTTGAGAAGGCCGGTGCCTCGCGTGTCCGTGAGGAACTCCGAGCGGTAGCCGATCAGCCCGCGCGCCGGGATCTGGTACTCCAGGCGCACCCGGCCCGTTCCGTGATTCGTCATCTTGACCATCTGGCCGCGGCGCATCCCGACCTTCTGGGTCACCACGCCGATGTACTCCTCCGGGCAGTCCACGACCAGGTGCTCCATGGGCTCAAGTCGTTGCCCGTCCTCCGAGCGCGTGATGACCTCGGGCTGGCCCACCTCGACCTCGTACCCCTCGCGGCG
>DATAFX010000061.1:0-6521 GCA_036257195.1 Candidatus Methylomirabilota bacterium
CACGAGGCGCTGGAGGTGCTGGAGGTCCCCGACCGCCGTCTCGCCGAAGCGCAGGATGACGTCGTTCGCGAGGAGCCCCGCCTTCTCGGCTGGGCCCCCTGGCAGGACGCGCTTCACGACCGCGCCCTTGCCCTTAGGCGCGCCGAGCGCCTTGGCGAGGTCGTCGTTCAGGGGCTCGAGCGACACCCCGAGCCAGCCGCGCTGGACGCGGCCTCGCGCGATGAGCGCGCTCGCGACCCGCTGGGCGGTGTTGATCGGGATGGCGAAGCCGATCCCCTGGCCCGAAGAGAGGATCGCGGTGTTGATGCCGATCACCTCGCCCTGGGCGTTGAGCAGGGGGCCGCCCGAGTTCCCTGGATTGATGGACGCGTCGGTCTGGATGAAGTTCTCGTTGGGCACGATCCCGACTTCCGACCGACCCATCGCGCTCACGACGCCGACGGTCACCGTCTGCTCGAGCCCGAAGGGGCTCCCGATCGCGATGGCCCACTCGCCGACCTCGATGCGATCGGAGTTCCCGAGCTTCGCCGCCACCACGCCCTCGCCGGCCGGAATCCGGATCACCGCCAGATCCGTCGTGGCGTCGGTGCCCACGATCTTCCCCGCGACCTCCTTCTTGTCGTGGAACCGGACCGTGATCTCGTCCGCCCCCTTGATCACGTGGAGGTTCGTCAGGATGTGCCCCTGCGCGTCGATAATAACGCCGGAGCCGACGCCGGCCCGCTCCCGCTCCCCGGGTGGCATCTGGCCGAAGTACTGGTCGAAGTACTCCTTGAGGCTTGGCGGAGTGCCCGGGCCGGGGGTGCCACCCCGGGGACGCTGGCGGCGCAGGAAGTGCGCCGTGGCGATGTTCACCACGGCCGGCCGGACGTGCTCCGCGACACCCACGAACGCGCGCTGGATGTCCGCCGCCGTGGGGCCGGCGGCGCGCGGAGGCGCCGGCGGCGCGCCCCCCGGCCAGCGGAGGCCGGAGAGCTGGAGTCCGACGCCGACCCCGACGCCCGCGGCCAGAGCCACGAGGGCGACCAGCCCGCCCTTGAGGAGGATCCGGCTCATGCCTCCCCCGGGAAGCCGGCCGCGCGCACAATCACCTTGACTTCCCCGAGGACGGTCTCGAACATCGATCCAGGCCTCCGATGCGCTGGCTGATCTCCCGATACACCCATGTGCCCCTCGCGGCCGCGAGCGTGGTCGTACTGGCCGCCGTCATCCTGTGGCTCCTCGCGTACCGTCTCGGAGGACCCTTGCCCCGGTGGCTCGGCCTGTCGCCGCCTTCGCCCTCGGTGGTGGCCATCCCGTCCGGAGAGAGCGCGGTCCCGCCCGAGCGAGCCCCCGGCCCCGGTCAACACGAGACCCCGCCCCCCGGCGCGCCGGTGGTGCGCAGCCTTCCGGCACCGAGCCTGGAGCGGTACGCGCTCGAGAGCGGGCCTTTCCCGCCCGGCGAGGCGGCGGACCGGCTGGAGGGGGAGCTGAACCGCCTGGGACACGCCACGGTGCGCTTCCGGAAGGAGGACACGATGCGGCTGTTCGTGGTCACGGCCACGGGCTTCGCGTCCTCCGACGAGGCTCGCCAGGCCGTCCGGGAGCTCGGTCGCGGGGCCGTGGTCGAGGAGGCGGGAATCCCCGAGGTCGTCCTGGGCCGCCACCCCTCGCTGGCCGCCGCTGTCGCGGCGGCGCGCCCGCTCCGCGCTCGGGGGTTCGAGGTGCGCGTGAGCGAGGCGCTGGCGCCGAGCGGGCAGTACCACCTCCGGTACGGCCAGTTCGCGCGGCGCGCCGACGCCCAGGCGTACCGGGAGGCGCTCGCGCGCCGCGGGATCGTGAGTCGGGTCGTCAAGGTCCGGTAGGCCGCTCGCTCCCTCAGGCGACGAAGGGCGGGATGGGCGGCACCTCGAGCAGCTGGCTCTTCACGTCCACGACGCCGGGCACCGAGCGAGCCACCTCGGTGGCTCGCTCGAGGGCGGCGGTGCCTTCGAGACGGATGACCCCGCGCTCCGCCTCGACGCCGAGCCGGTACTTGCGCGTGTCCGTGTGCGCCGCCAGGGCGGCCCGCACCCGCGAGGCGAGCGCGCGGTCGCGCACCTGCTGCCGCGACTCCGCGGTCGCCGTGAGGCTCCGGACGAGCCCGGCGAGCGCCTCGACGCCGGCTTCAACCGTGAGCTTCTCGGTGTTGAGCACCACGTCGTACAGCGCCGGGTCGCCCCAGTCGACGTCGAAGAGATACCGGATCCGCCCGTGCTTCTCCTGATCGCTCCGCCGGACCATCTCCACCGTCGTGCGGACGTCCACGCCTTCCTGGGCCTGGCCAGCCATCTTCTTCATGACGCGCTTGACGCGCAGCTCGAAGGGCGCGATCACGAAGACCCGCAGAACGTGCGAGATGCCGCGGAGCAGCACCTGGCCCCCTCGCGAGTTGATGACGACGTTGTCCTGCTCGGCGGCGTCCAGCAGGGCCGACTGGAGGACAGTGATGTACTGCCGCGTCTCGACGTCGAACCGCTCGAAGAGCGAGGGCTTCTTCTCGTCGAGCTCAGTCAGCTTGTCCTCCCCGACCCCGTAACGCTGGGCGGCCTCGGACAGCATGTCCCGGTCGACGTAGCGCCATCCGAGCCGCTTGGCCAGCTCGATGCCGATCTCGGGGCCGCCCGACCCCGTCTCGTGGGCGATCGTCACGATGGCCATGGGGCACCTCCCGCCCGGATCAGTCCGGGCTCAGTCCTCTTCTACGAGCTCGAAGTCTTCCGTCGGTGCCCCACAGTGGGGGCAGCGCTCTGGGGGGTCTTCCCCGGGCTGAAGGTAGCCGCAGCGCAGGCAGCGACACACCAGTACCAGACGCGGCCTCCGGCGAAAGCCGGGCCTAGTCTAGCCGATCAGGGGGCCCGGGAGAAGCGGGGGTAGGCAGGGGCCGGCGGGAGGCCCAGCCGGCCGCCCTTGCCTCGCGTACGGACATTGCGCCACACTGTCGCCGATGGACCAACTCTGGCTCGCCTATCTCGCGCTGGCGCTCGGCCTGATGGGGTTCGGCGCCCTGTGGGGGTGGCTCGGCGTCCGCCGCTCGGCCGAGACGCTGCCTCGCGGCCCGCGTTTCGTCGCGCTCCTCTTCCTACTGCTCGCCGTGGGCGGCACCGTCGCCGCCGTCATCCTCGAGGGGCGGGCCGCGCGACCCTGGTAGGACGGCCCCGGCTGACCCATCAGCGCCGGGGCCGGGGGGGCCGGCGCTTCGCCGGAGGCGCCGTAGGTCCCGAGGTGGCGGCGGCCGACACCCCGTCGGTCACGCCCGGCACCGTGATGCCGGCGTCCACCAGCGGCTTCGCGATGCGATCCTTCAGCCAGTGGTCGTCCCACCACTCGAGCGGGCTCGTGTACACGCCGTGGACGAGTAGCGCGAAGTGCAGGTGGTCGCCACCGGCCAGTCCCGTCTCGCCGCTCCGCCCGAGCGCCTCGCCCCGCTGGACGGTCTGGCCCACCTTGACCGCGATGTCGGAGAGGTGGGCGTAGAGGCTCATCAGGCCGAGGCCGTGGTCCACCACGACCATGTTGCCGTAGATCCCGTTCGGGCCGGTGAACACGACGCGTCCGGCGTTGGAGGCCTCGACGGGGCTCTGCCGGTTCGAGGCGAGGTCGATGCCGAGGTGCCACTGGGTGTCGACCGTGCGCCCCTCCATCTGATACGTCCGCTCCTCGGGGAAGTTGGCGAACACCTTCGTGTTCGGCTGCTGGCGGAACGCGCCGGTCCAGAGCGGCTTCGGCGAGCTCTCCCCGCGCCCGATCTCCCGGTTCTTCGTCTCGAATCCCTTGCGGCCTTCGCCGTTGACGCGGAGGAACGCCTGCAGGAGCTCGCCCACCGACGCCGTCCCGGGCATCTGCGGCGCGAGCTCCGGCATCTTCCGCCGGAGGAAGGCCTCGGTCAGGTTGATGGTGTCCTTCGGAAAGCGCACCGGCAGGAATGTCACCGGCACGCCGATCACGCGCTCGTTGCCGGCCTCGTCGATCGCCACGACGGCGGGCGCCACCTCGGGGCCGCTGTAGGGCACGACGAACAGGGCGACGTGGACCGCCGCGTCCTGCGCCAGCCCGGCGACTCCCGGGAAGAACTCGGTGCCGACCCGGACTCCGGAGCGAGCCGCCCCTTCCGGCCGGTAGACGACGATGCCAGCACCTGCGTGCTTGATGTATCCGGTCGCCGTCTTGAGCTCGAGCTTCGGCGGTGTGAGATCCACGGTGAAACGGTGGACGAGGCGAGGCCCCTTCGGAGGACGGGGACGCCAGAGCGTGTCGCGGGCCTCGATCTCGAGCTCGGCCGGGCCTTCCGCGAGCTTGAGCGCGGCGGCATCGAGGGCCACGGGCTTGCGCAGGGTCCGGGTCGCCTGGGCGGCCAGGTCCTCGGTGAGCACCGGGCGGGCCGTGCCCTGCTGGACCACGCGCACCTCGACCGCCCCGAGGTTGGCCGCCGGCGCGTCCAGCACGACGGTGACCGCGCGGGGGCCGTGGCCGAGCGCACCGAACGCGGGCTCGATCGCGACCCGCACCGGAGGCTGCCGCTGCCGCCAGATCAGGAACCCGCCCCCCGCGAGCAGCAGCAGGAGGAGCAGGAGCCAGAGCTTGCCTCGCTTCACGCCGACCGCCAGGCCTCCGGATTCACCAGATTCGGCGGCCGGCGACCCTCGAGCGCGGCCACGCAGTTCTCGGCGGCGCGCGTGGCCATGCGACGCCGCGTCGCGCGCGACGCGGAGCCGATGTGGGGCGTGAGGGCCAGGTTCTCGAGCTCGAGCAGGCCCGCGTGCACCTTTGGCTCGTCCTCGAAGACGTCGAGCCCCGCGCCCGCGATGCGCCCCGACCGGAGCGCCTCGGCGAGGGCGGTCTCGTCGATCACCGGCCCCCGCGCGACGTTCACGAGGAAGGCCGAGGGCTTCATGAGCGCGAGCTCCCGGGCGCCGATCAGGTGCTGGCTCTCCGCCGAGAGCGGGAGCGAGAGCACGACAAAGTCGGCCTCTCGGAGGAGCTCCTCCTTCGGGCGGTACACCGCGCCCAGGCTCCGCTCGGCCTCCAGATCGGGCTTCCGATTATGGTAGAGGACGCGCATGCCGAAGCCCTGGGCTCGCCGCGCGATCGCCTGGCCGATCCGGCCGAGGCCGATGATGCCCAGCGTGGTGCCGTGCACGTCGGCGCCCATAAGCTGACTCCAGTAAACGCCGGTCCACCTCCCGGCGCGGACGAAGCGGTCGCTTTCGGGGACGCGGCGCGCGACCCCGAGCATGAGGGCCCACGCCATGTCGGCGGTGGTCTCCGTGAGCACCCCCGGCGTGTTCGTCACGAGGACCCCGCGCCGGGTGGCGGCGGCGACGTCGACGATGTTGTAGCCGACCGCGGCGACCGCCACGACGCGAAGGCGTGGCGCGGCGGCAATCACCGGCTCCGGGATGTAATGGGCGCCCATCGGGATGATCGCCTCGCAATCGGCGACCCGCTGGGCCAGCTCGGCGACCGGTAGCTCGTGCTCGGTGGGGCTCGTCCGCACGGTGCCGACCTGCTCGAGGATCGCGCGCACCTCCGCTTCCATGGGCCACGTCACGAAGATGGTGCGCCCGGCCATGCCTCGGCGAGCCTACCCGCCGCCGGCGCCGACTGTCAAGGCGCGCGCGCCCCCCGTGCGCGCGCGCCCCCCGCTTGACGGCGCGCGCAGATTCTGGCGCCATGGGGCGCGAGACCATGCCCGGGGACACGATCGCTCGCCAGCGTCGCGGGAGGGCGGCACGGTGAGCGCCTACGCGGGAATCGCCCTGCGCGCGGTCGTGGGCGCGATCTACCTGTTCCAGGCCTACCTCGCGCTGTTCGCGGCGACGCCGAAGGGCCTGGCCGCCTACATCGAGAAGCTGGGCTTCAACGTGCACACCATCCTGGCCGTCTCGGTCATCGCCATCAACGGGATCGGCGGCGCCATGCTGGTCATCGGGCTCTGGACGCGGCTCGCCGCCTCGCTCAACGCGGTCGTGCTGCTGCTCGGGCTGCTGACGGTCTACGTGCGCCAGCACGTGCTCCTGAAGGGCACGCTCGTCGACGCCGCGATCGGGCGCACCTGGGCCGGCTACGAGTACATCGCGCTCCTCGCTGCCGCAACGGTGTTGGTCGCTGTCGGCGGCGGTGGCGGAGGGGGAGGCAAGAAGTGACCGGCGCGCGACCGTCCACCGGATAGCCGAAGGAAAGGAGAGCCGACACATGGGGCAGATGAAGGAGTTCGCTGGGCTCCACTACCGCGAGGGAGCGCTCGACCCGCAGACCCTTCAGTTGGTCGCGCTGGCCGCCATGGCGGCCGCCGGATGCACCTCCTGAGTGCCGGTACGCTTGCGCCACGGACGACGAGATCAGCGAGACGCACATGATGGCGATGCGCGGGGCCGCCCGGGCCACGTGGAGCACGATCAGGCACATCCCCGGCATCGACGACCTCGCCAAGAAGTGGAAGACCGTCCACGAGCGGGAGCACGGAAAGTAGGCCTCGCCGGCGGGGCCGGTGTCCACCCGAT
>DATAFX010000066.1:0-2491 GCA_036257195.1 Candidatus Methylomirabilota bacterium
GTCACCGCAATCGGGTCCCAGATCGTGGCGAACGCGCAGTCGGTCACGCCGAGCTCGACGAGCGCGCGGAGCACCACCGTGCTGTCTCCCGGGAAGCCGCCCCCGGGATTGTCGGCGACGTCGGCGGCCACCACCGGCCGGCCGGGGCTCAGGCGGGCTTGCTCGACCGCCTGGGCGACGGTGAGCATCGGCGGATGAGTCCGACCCCGGAGCCCGATCAACCGGAGACCGAGATCCCGGGCAAGCGCGGCACCCTCGGCCGGCCGGCCGTCGGTGATGACCAGCATCTTCGTCCCGTTGCCGGGCACGTCCGCGTAGGGGAAGCCGTGCACCGGGGAAATGGACAGGACGCTGTCCTTTCCCTCGCGCGCCTTCACGTCGTCGACGAACGCCTTCATCGGCTGGAGGGTCGTGAAGTAGCTCCCGATCATCCGGCAGTCCCACAGCGCCATGTGGGGCCGCGTGCGGTGCCCGGCGGCGTCGACGACGAGCCGGAAGAGATCCTCCGCCCGCTCGGCGAAGTCGGTGTGGGGGAACTCCTTGTAGAGCACGAGGACGGTCGCCTGCTCGACCATCAGCGGCGTGACGTGGCAGTGCGGGTCGAGCTCGGCGCCCACCGGGACCGACGGGCCCACGAGCTGGCGGACGCGGGCGAGGAGATCGCCCTCGCAATCGTCGTAGCCGTCGGCGACCATCGCGCCGTGGAGGTTCAGGAGCACGGCGTCAACCGGCATCGCGCGCCGGAGATCGGTGAGGATCTCGTCGCGGAACCCCTCCCACACGTGCCGGACGGTGGGCCCGGCCGGGGGCGCGGCGGCGCCGAGGCTGCCGACCACCGTGAAGCCGCGCTCGGCCGCCAGGCGGCGCCAGACGAGGAAAGGCTGGGTGAAGCTGGTGGGCCGGTCCTCGGGGGGCGCGCCCCGAAAGACCGTGTAGTCGTCGAGCCCCGTGGGCATAGGGGCGAACGTGTTGGATTCGGTCGCGACGCCTGCGGTGAAGAGCTTCATCGGTGAACCTCCCGGCCGCGATTCTTCGCCGGGCGGGAGCCGCGGTCAAGCGGCGCTCACCGGGCTCGCCAGGGCGCCTCGGTCCTCATCGTGGCGCGGCGCCACGCGCCCGCGGGGCGTCCGTTCCGGGGCCCCCGTGTCCCGGGGGGCCTTGACGCGAGCGCCGACCGTGGTCAAGAGTGGCCCCGCCGCCGCTGCGGCCCCGTGACGGCCTTGGCCCGGCGGCTGCGCGCGGCCCGAGAGCGCGGACGGACGCCCGACCAGAAGAGGAGGCGACCATGAACAGGTTCCGGACCGCCCGGGCAACCGGGCTCGCCGTGCTCGTCGGGGTGCTCCTCGCCGGGAGCCCGCCGGCCTCCGGCCAGGGCGACAAGACCGTACGGGCGGTGATGCACGCCGAGGTCAAGCACCTCGACCCCCACTGGACGACCGCGAACATCACCCAGCAGCACAGCTACATGATCTACGAGACGCTCTTCTCGCTCGACTCGAAGGGCACGCCCCGGAACCAGATGGTCGACACCGTCCGGGTGAGCCCGGACAAGCTCACCTACACGTTCGTCCTGCGCAGCGGGCTCAAGTGGCACGACGGCCAGCCGGTCCGGGCCGCCGACGCCGTGGCCTCGCTGAAGCGCTGGGCGGTGAAGGATGCCGCGGGCCAGAAGCTCATGGCCCGGGCGGCCTCGCTCGAGGCGGCGGACGACAAGACGCTCGTCCTCAAGCTGAAGGAGCCGTACGGCCTGGTCCTCCGCGCGCTCGCCAAGGAGTACAGCTACGTGCCGTTCATCATTCCCGAGCGGCACGCCGTGCAGACGCCGGACAAGGCGTTCGAGGGCGAGAAGATCGGCTCTGGGCCCTTCGTCTTCGCCGAGAAGGAATGGGTGCCGGGCGCCAAGACCGTCTACCTCCGGAACAAGGACTACGTGCCGCGCGCGGAGCCGCCCGACTACTACGCCGGCGCCCGGAAGGCCGCGGTCGACCGCGTGGAGTGGATCGTCATCCCGGACCCGTCCACGGCCGTCGCGGCTCTCCAGAAGGGCGAGGTCGACTTCATCCAGTCACCGCACATTGACCAGCAGCCCCTCCTCCGGAAGGATCCGAACGTCACCCTCAAGAAGGTCGACGTGCAGCAGATGCAGATCCATCCGAACCATCTGGTGCCGCCGTTCGACAACCCGAAGGCGCGACAGGCGCTCGCCCACATGGTCGACCAGCGGGACTACCTCCAGGCCATCGCAGGGGCGGACCCGGAGAACTGGACGGTCTGCTGGGCGTATCTCGGCTGCGGCGGGTGGCTGGAGACCGCCGCGGGCGCCGAGCCCTACCAGAAAATGGATCTGGCGAAGGCCAAGCAGCTCCTGCAGGAAGCGGGATACAAGGGCGAGAAGATCGTCGTGATGGCGCCGAGCGACATCCCGTACATCAACGCCGCGTCGCTGACCACGGCGGCCCAGCTCCGCAAGCTCGGCGTCAACGTCGACCTC
>DATAFX010000072.1:0-30034 GCA_036257195.1 Candidatus Methylomirabilota bacterium
GCGGCCTTGACACCCCTCGGGCGGCTCGCCCAGAATTTTCCTGCAGCCGGGACGTCTCGAGCACACCGACCCCGCTCGACGGGACCCTGGTGTTGAACACCAAGCCCGGCACGACGACCCTGCCTCCGGTGATCGCGGCCATGAACGCCCAGGTCAGGATCGACTACTCCTCATCGCCGCCACGGGATTCCTCGGGGCGCTGCCGGCGGTGATCCTGGTCCTCGTGTTCCAGCGCTAATGAGAGACGTGGTGAACGGCGAATCACTATCGCGGCGGGGTCGACTACGAGCGATTCTGGGATGATCACCCAGGGCTGGGAGCCGGCGGCGCGCTGAGGAGGCATCGTGGACCACGACCTCGAAGCCATGACGCGCGAGCAGTTGATTTCCGAGGCAAGGCGATTGCGCGCGGGCATCCGGGCCCACCGGGACAGCACCGGACACGCGCTCTGCTGGCATCACCCCGCCCTCTGGGGTCTCCTTCCCGAGAAGACCGACCCGCTGCCGACGGTCCCTACGTGGCCGGAGTTTCTCCGGGGCTGCCTGCGGTACCGCCAGTCCTTGGATGAGCAGCTGCCGGATGCGCCTCGCTCGGACACGCCGTTCGAGCCGGCGAGTCCTTGACAGGCTATCGTTCCACCCCGATCATGCGTCAAACGCCCGGCCCCGGATCCCGGCGGAGCGAGGGCTCGCGCCGCGGCGGCGGGCCCACGGAAAGGAGTTCCGCATGAAGAGATTCACCTGGCTCCTCGCGGTGACGGTCCTGGTGGCCGGTCCGGCTCTGGCGGCGACCCCCAAGGACACGGTCGTCATGGCCAAGGTGATCGACGACATCATCTCGCTGGACCCGGCCGAGTCGTTCGAGTTCTCGGGCAGCGAGGTGACCGGCAACATCTACGAACGGCTCATCGCGTACGACCTGAAGGACGTCAGCAAACTCAAGGGCGAGCTGGCGGAGAGCTGGTCGGCCGGACCCGACGGGAAGACCTACACGTTCAAGATGAAGAAGGGCATCAAGTTCCACTCGGGCAACCCAGTGACCGCCCAGGACGCCGCCTACTCGCTCCAGCGGGCCGTGATCATGAACAAGACCCCCGGGTTCATCCTGACCCAGTTCGGATTCACCAAGGAGAACGCCAAGGAGAAGATCCGAGCGACCGACGACCAGACGCTGGTCATCGAGACGCCTGAGCAGGTGGCGCCCACGTTCTTCTACTACTGCCTGACCGCGGTCATCGGCGGGGTGGTGGACATGAAGACCGTCCAGGCGCACGAGAAGGACGGCGACTTCGGGAACGAGTGGCTCAAGACGAACTCCGCCGGCTCCGGACCGTTCAAGCTCGTCAGCTGGAAGGCCAAGGAGTCGTACACGCTCGAGCGCTGGGACGGGTATTGGGGGACGAAGGCGCTACCGAAGCGTGTGGTCGTTCGCCACGTGCAGGAGGCAGCGACCCAGCGCCTGCTCCTCGAGAAGGGCGACATCGACTACGCCCGCGACCTCAGCAAGGACCAGATCGACGCCATACGCGGCAACGCCAACATCAAGCTCCAGCAGGCGCCCAAGGGGTCGATCCTCTACGTCAGCCTGAACCAGAAGAACCCGACCCTGGCGAAGCCCGAGGTCCGCGAGGCGCTCAAGTGGCTCACGGACTACGCCACGATCGAGGAGAGCCTGCTCCGCGGAATGTTTGTCGTGCACCAGGCCTTCCTCCCGAAGGGATTTCTGGGCGCCGTCGAGGAAAAGCCCTACAAGTTCGACCTCGCGAAGGCGAAGGCCCTCCTCGCCAAGGCCGGCGTGCCCGACGGTTTCAACGTGACCATGGACGTACGCAGCTCGTGGCCGTACAACGACATCGCCCAGGCGATCCAGGCCACTTGGGCCAAGGCGGGGGTCAAGGTCGAGCTGATCCCGGGCGACGGGAAGCAGACCTTGACGAAGTACCGCGCGCGCAACCACGACATCTACATCGGCCAGTGGGGCCCTGACTACCAGGATCCCCACACGAACGCCGAGACGTTCGCGATGAACGTGGACAACACGGACGCCTCCAAGTCGAAGACGCTGGCCTGGCGGAACAGCTGGGACATCCCCGACATGACCAAGCAGACCCAGGCCGCCGTGAAGGAGCGCGACGCCAAGAAGCGCGCCGAGATGTACCAGGCGATCCAGCGCGAGCACCAGCGTGTGTCGCCCTTCATCATCATGTTCCAGCAGACCGAGGTCGCCGCTCACGGCAAGGGCGTGGAGGGCTTCGTGCTGGGCCCGAGCTTTGAGAACAACCTCTACGCCGGGATCAAGAAGTAGCTGACGGCTCGATGACCGCCCGGTGACCGGCGCGCCGGTCTGGACGCCTGCCCCGGGAGCGAGGGCAACCTCGCTCCCGGTTCGCGTCCTGTGGCCGGTGGCGCGGGTCCTGGGCTCGGTCGCCCTCACGTTCCTCGGCCTCCTGCTGGTCACCTTCCTGATCGGGCGCGTCGTTCCCATCGACCCGGTCCTCGCCGCCGTGGGGGATCGCGCGCCGGCGGAGGTGTACGAGCGGGTCAAGCACGAGCTCGGTCTCCACCTCCCGCTCTGGCAGCAGTTCTGGATCTACCTCAAGAAGGTCCTCGCGGGGGATTTCGGGCGTTCGGTCCTGACCTCCAACCCCGTCCTCGTCGACATCCGCCGCTTCTTCCCGGCCACGCTGGAACTGGCGACCGTCGCGACGCTCATCGGCGTCGCGCTCGGCATCCCGATGGGCGTGATCGCCGCGGTGTCGCGCGGCCGCCTCGCGGATCAGGTGATCCGCGTGGTGAGCCTCCTCGGCTACTCGGTGCCGACCTTCTGGCTCGGGCTCATGGGGCTCCTTCTCTTCTATGGGCGACTCGGCTGGGTGGCCGGGCCGGGGCGGATCGACGTCGCGTTCGAGGACCTGGTCCCGACGGTTACCGGCGTGATCATGATCGACTCGGCACTCGCCGGCGAATGGGAGGTCTTCGGGAACGCGCTCAGCCACGTCATCCTGCCCGCGTCGATCCTCGGCTACCTGTCGCTCGCGTACCTCGCCCGGATGACGCGGAGCTTCATGGTGGCGGAGCTCGGCCAGGAGTACGTCACCACGGCCCGGATCAAGGGTCTCTCGGAGCGGCGGGTCGTGTGGCGCCACGCCCTCGGCAACGTCATGGTGCCGCTGATCACCGTCATCGCGCTCGCCTATGCGAATCTCCTCGAGGGATCGGTCTTGACCGAGACGGTCTTCGCCTGGCCGGGCCTCGGACAGTACATCACGAGCTCGCTCCTGAGCGCCGACATGAACGCGGTCCTCGGGGGAACGATCGTGGTCGGAACGATCTTCATCGGCCTGAACCTTCTGTCTGACCTCCTGTACCGGCTCGTGGACCCGCGCGCCCGATGACGGCGACCGCATCGACGGCGCGGCTCGGACCGTGGCGAGCATGGCTCCTCGCCGAGACACCGGCGTCCCGGGCGCAGGCCCGTCTCGGTCAGGCCTACGTCGCCTGGCTTGGCTTCCGGCGGAACCCACTCGCGATGATCGGCCTCGGGGTCCTGATCGCACTGGTGCTGATCGCGCTGCTTGCACCGGTCCTGACCAGCCGGTCGCCCGTGGCCCAGGACCTCGGGCTCCGCCTCAAGCCGCCGAGCGCGCAGTTTTGGTTCGGCACGGACGAGCTCGGACGCGACATCTACACTCGGATCCTCTACGGGTCGCGTATCACGCTGGTGATCGTGGGCCTGGTCGTGATCATGGTCGCCCCCGTCGGCCTCCTCATCGGCACCGCGGCCGGCTACCTCGGTGGATGGGTCGACACGGTCCTCATGCGGGTGACCGACGTGTTCCTTGCCTTCCCGCGACTCATCCTGGCGCTAGCCTTCGTCTCCGCCCTCGGCCCGGGCATCGAGAACGCCGTCATCGCCATCGCGTTCACGGCGTGGCCGCCGTACGCGCGGGTGGCGCGGGCGGAGACCTTGACGATCCGTCGGAGCGACTTCATCGCGGCGATCCGCCTCCAGGGTGCGGGGCCGCTTCGCATCGTTCTTGGCCACGTCGCCCCGCTCTGCACCTCGTCGCTCATCGTCCGCGTCGGCCAAGACATGGCCGGGATCATCCTGACCGCAGCCGGCCTCGGCTTTCTCGGTCTGGGCGCCCAGCCACCCGCGCCGGAGTGGGGCGCCATGATCGCGTCGGGCCGGCGGTTTCTCCTCGACCAGTGGTGGGTGGCGACGATGCCCGGGATCTCGATCCTTGTCGTGAGCCTCGGATTCAACCTGCTCGGGGACGGGCTCCGCGACGTCCTCGATCCGAAAGTGGGATGAGCTCGACGCCGATCCTGACCGTGGAGGACCTCCAGGTCAGGTTCCCGGGGCGCGTGGCCACCGTCGAGGCCGTCCGGGGCGTGAGCTTCGAGGTCGGGCGCGAGAAGCTGGGGATCGTCGGGGAGTCGGGCTCCGGGAAGTCGATGACCGGGCGGGCGATCCTCCGCCTCGTGCCGCCGCCAGGGCGCGTCACCGCGCGCCGCCTTGAGTTCGAGGGGACCGACCTCCTGGCCGCGAGCGAGCCCGCGATGCGGGACATCCGCGGGCACCGGATCGCGATGGTCCTCCAGGACCCGAAGTTCTCGCTGAATCCCGTGATGCCGGTGGGCGACCAGGTCGCCGAGGCGTGGCGGGTACACTCGGGGGCGTCCTGGCGCGAATCGCGCCGGCGGGCGCTCGAGATGCTGGAGGCGGTCCGGATCCGGAACCCGGAGCGGGTCTACGGCGCGTATCCCCACGAGGTCTCGGGGGGCATGGGCCAGCGGGTCATGATCGCGATGATGCTCGCGGCCGGACCCGATCTCCTCATCGCCGACGAGCCGACGTCGGCGCTCGACGTCACCGTGCAGATGCAGGTGCTGGCGATCCTGGACGACCTGGTCACCGAGCGCGGGATGGGGCTTGTCTTCATCAGTCACGACCTCAACCTGGTCGCCTCGTTCTGCGACCGGGTGCTCATCATGTACGCCGGCCGGATCGTCGAGACCTGCCGGGCCCGGGACCTCGCCGCCGCGCGCCACCCCTACACCCAGGGGCTCCTGCGCTCGCTGCCGCGGATCGACCGACCGGTGGCCGAGCTGGCCGTGCTGGATCGGGACCCGGCCTGGCGGGACGGGCCGACGGCGTGAGCCTCTCCCGGTCGGCTCCGGCGATCCTCGAGGTCGACGGGCTCCACGTGATCTTCGGGCAGGGCAGCGATGCCGTGCACGCGGTGCGCGACGTCTCCTTCCGGGTTGCCGAGGGCGCTGCGTTCGGCCTGGTGGGCGAGTCGGGGTCGGGGAAGACCACCGTGCTGCGGGCGATCGCGGGCCTGGTCGCGCCCGCGGCCGGCCGGATCGCCGTGGCTGGCCAGGTCCAGAGGGCGCACCGCGAGCCGGCGTTCGCGCGGGTTTGCCAGATGGTCTTCCAGGACCCGTACGGCTCGCTCCACCCGCGTCACACGGTGGACCGGGTGCTGAGCGAGCCGCTCGCCATCCACGGGTTCGCGCGGCGCGGCGAGGCGGACCGGCGGATCGAGCGGGCGCTCAGCGAGGTCGGGCTCGGCCCGGGCTTCCGGTTCCGCTACCCGCACCAGCTCTCCGGGGGCCAGCGCCAGCGCGTGTCGATCGCGCGAGCCCTGATTCTCGAGCCGCGCATCCTGCTGCTGGACGAGCCGACCTCCGCGCTCGACGTGTCGGTCCAGGCGGAGATCCTGAACCTCCTCGCCCGGCTCCGCCGCGAGCGCGGCCTGACCTACGTGCTCGTGAGCCACAACCTCGCCATCGTGGCCCACCTCTGCGAGCGCCTCCTGGTGATGAACGCCGGACGCGTGGTGGAGGAGCTGACCGAGGGCCAGCTGCGCGCGGCCGCGCCGGCCGAGCCCTACACGCGCCAGCTGCTCCAGGCGAGCCTGGGCTACGACCGGCAGGCGGCCGCCCAGCTGACGACGTTCGACTAGGCGCGGCGAAGCTCCGGGATCTTCACCGGCGCTTCGATCGTCGACGCAGGTGTCAAGCGGATGTCACCGAATGTCAAGACAAGGGCACTCCCAACGTCTAGGGTCTACTGCGGGTTCCCCGAGAAGCTCCGGCGCGCTCGGCCACCCAGTGTTCGCAATTGAGCCGCATCGGTCCGTGGGAGGACATCCTGGCGAAGCACGTCCCGTTCTGTCCCGCACATCCCTCGGTGCTCGGGACCTATCCGTGGCTCCGATTCCCGGTGATGGAGCGGGTGGTCGTGACCCCGGCGGGATGGGTCATCCGGACCCGGATCGAGTGGATGGGGCTCAACTGACGGGTCCTCCATGGAGCGCTGCTAGCCGTGCTAAGGGCGGAGGGTGAACGGGAACTCGCTCTCGACGACGTGGCCGTCCACGGACAGGACGCGGAAGCGGACCCGGTAGGTTCCGCGGGCGAGCGGCTTGAGGCCGACGAACAGACGCTTCGGGTCTTCGGGATCGACGCGGGCGTCTCCCAGGTCGACTCGCTGGTCAGACGCGTCCCGCACCGAGACGCTCGAGAACTTGGGCTCGATGGCCTCGTTGAACCAGAGCTGGACACGATCCGGCCCGGCCGAGAGCGTAGCGCGTCGCGTCGGGTTCGACCGGACCAGGAAGGCGTGCGGCCAGGCTGGCGTTGCGAGGAGCAGGAGGCCCAGCAGGGCGACGACGATGCGGCCTCGCCGGACAAGAACGACCCCGACCAGCGCCGCGAGGCCTGCGGCGCCGAGACCGGACCAGAGCCACCATCGTCGGCCCGCAGGCTGGACGTCGACGGGGAACGTGAGGGCCGCGGGGCCCGCGGGCCCGTTGACCGACACCGATACCTGCCAGGGTCCCGCGGCGCCGAGCGTCAGGCTCGCGCGGTGGCGCACGCCGAGCGGATCTTCCTGGCGGCGCGCGTCCGTCTCGACGGGCCCCGTGCTCGTCTGGAGGGACTCGGCGCGGACGCGAACTACGACGTCCGCGACGGGCACGCCGCTTTCGCCCATCACCGCGACGTCCACGCGCCACGTCCCTGCACGCGGGGGCGACGGCTGCGTCCAGACGGACAGGACATACGGGCCCGCCTGCGCCCGGTTGAGCTGGACGGCCCCCCCGTGCCCCGCCCGTGCCGGCCCCGCCGTCGCGCCGAGTGCGGCGAGCCAGGCCAGAGTGATGAGCCAGAAGGACACACCGCCGATCGTCCATGGGCTTTTCAGCCGATGGCGCAGGGGTCCCGACCTGGCTCGATTCATGCTCCTAAGGGTACCCTAGGAGGTCGCGATCGCGCAGTCGACGGGGCAGGGTCCACGGCCGGGATCGACGACAGATTCTTCAATGATGACGAGTGATTAAGCATGATTGAGAAGACCGATGGGGGCCAGCGGGAGCGTGAATGGGCGTGGGGTGTTTTTCCCTTGACCCGAAGGTCGCCCAGTGTATACTTCCGCAAGCTTCGTGGTTCAGTGGTCAGGCAGTCGAGTGAAGGCAACGCCGCGTGAACCCGGGTTCACGCGGCGTTTTCCTTTGTCCCCCGATGTGGGGGAAGCACCGCCGCATCGGCGGGAACTAAGCAAGGAGGAGTACCGAGCATGGCGCAGGGACTGGTGAAGTGGTTCAACGACGCGAAGGGGTACGGGTTCATCACCCAGGAGGACGGGCAGGACGTGTTCGTCCACTACTCGGCCATTCAGGCGAGCGGCTTCCGAAGCCTGGCCGAGGGTGACCGGGTGGAGTTCGAGGTCACCCGGGGTCCGAAGGGCCTCCAGGCGTCGAACGTCAAGAAGGTCTGACCCAGACCTCGCGAGCGCCCGGCCCGGTTCCCCGTATGGGGAGCCGGGCCGGCGCGCGTCCAGCCCCGCTCTCCCGCCGAGCTCCCGTGAGCCTCGGGCCCACCGCCCGCCAGTATTCGGCCCCGTCGACGACGTACGTGCGCATGCTCACGCTCGGGTAGTCATCGACTTCTCGACCCGGTGCGCGGGCGCGCCGAGGCGGCCGAACACCAGGTCCACGATGGTGAGAGTCTCGTCCACGTCGGCAGCGGTGTGGACGGCCGAGACGTAGAACCGCCCGTCGGGGAGGACGTGGAGGCCCTCGTCGAGGACGCCGCGGAGGAATTGGCCCAGGAGCTCGGCGTCGTCGTCGAGCGTGTCCCGGTAGTCCCGCAGCTCGGGCCGACGGGTGAAGTGGACGGTGAACGCCGCGCCGAAGCCCGTGACGAGGACCGGCAAGCCGTGTCGCCGGCCGAGATCCTGGATGCCCACCATGAGCGCTTCGCCCGCCCGATTCGCCTGGGAGAGGGCCGCGCCTCCGTCCCGGGCTAGTTCCTCGAGCGTGGCGTCGGCGATCGCGAGCGAGAGCGGGTTCCCGTTGAAGGTGCCGCCGAAGGCGACCCCGGCGCCGTGGAGCTGCTCGAGGATCTCCCGCCGCCCGGCCACGACGGAAAGCGGAGCGCCGCCCGCCACCGCCTTCCCGAACGTGGAGAGGTCGGGCGTGACGCCGAAGTGGGCCTGCGCCCCGCCGAGGGCGATCCGAAAGCCCGTGATCACCTCGTCCATGATGAAGAGCGCCCCGTGTCGGCGGCAGAGGTCGCGGACCCCCTCGAGATAGCCGGGCACCGGCATGAGACACCCGCTGTTGCAGAGGACCGGCTCCATCATCACGGCGGCGATCCGATCCGGGTGGGCGCGGAACAGGCCCTCCAGCACCGCCAGATCGTTCCACGGCGCGACGAGGACGTTCTCGACGACGTTGGGCACCTGGCCGAAGGAGCCGGGGATCACGTGCGGCGCCTCGCGCGGGCCGAGCCCCTCGCGCGGGTGATAGCTCACCAGCGCCCCGTCGATCCAGCCGTGGTAGTGGCCCTCGAATTTCAGGATGAGATTCCGCCGCGTGAAGGCGCGGGCCAGCCGATGCACAAGCTGGACGACCTCGCTGCCGCTCGAGCTGAACGCCACCCGCTCCGCGGAAGGCACCGCCGCCTGGATCCGCTCCGCCACGGAGATCTCCAGCTCGTGCTGGGCGCCGTAGGTGAAGGGGCGCTCGGCGGCCCGGTGCGCGGCCGCGACGAGGGCGGGGTGCGAGTAGCCCAGGATCACCGGTCCCCACGCTGCCGCGTAGTCGAGGTACCACTGGCCGTCGGCGTCCTGCAGACGCGGCCCCACGCCTCGCGTGAAGTAGAGCGGCACGGGGGTGGTGCCGCGGACGGGGCTCGAGACCCCGCCGGCCAGCGACCGACGGGCGCGCTCGAGGAGAGCTCGGGATCGGTCGTACGTGCGCATGCTCTCTCCTATGCTCGGGTTGAGGCTTCCGGTCCCGACATTGTAGGGCGGCCGGGCTCGCTGGGGAACGGCCCGAAGTCGAGGTCGTGCCTCGCCTGGGGCGGGCTCAAGGTCGGGGTCCCCAGCGCAAGGCCGACAGGAGGCTCGCGAAGTCGTCCGTCCAGGGCGCTAGGTCGGGATCGGCGGCGGCCGGCCAGCGGGGATCGTCCCGGAGCGCGCCGAGGTCCTCCGGCCGACGAGCCATCGCCACCCACTGGGACTCGACCCGTCCGGCGAGCCGCTCGGCGGCATCCACCCGCCGATCGTTCCGTGTCCGCGCGACGAGTCCCGCCGTCCGCGCGATCGTGCCGATGACCGGCTCCAGCGCGAGGGTCCGGTTCGAGATGTTGAGGGCGAGGACGCCGCCGGGCGCGAGCTTGGCCAGGTAGAGCCGGACGGCATCGAGCGTGAGGAGGTGGAGCGGCGGCGCGTCGGAGCTGTAGGCGTCGAGGATGATCAGGTCGTACGCGGCATCCGGGGCGCGGGCCAGCGTGAGTCGGGCGTCCCCCAGGATCACGAAGACCTTCGGGGGGCAGTCGCGCAGGAAGGTGAAGAAGCGCGGGTTGCTGGCGATCCGGAGCACGGTGGGGTCGATCTCGTAGAACGTCCACTGCTGCTCGGGCGTGCCGTAGCACGCGACCGATCCCGCGCCCAGGCCGACCACGGCCACCCGACGCCGGGGCCTGGGCCCCTCGGCCTCCACCAGGAGCTGACCGAGGGGACCGTCCGGATGGTAGTAGGTCAGGGGCTCCCGCCGGCGGGCCGGCGAGAGCGACTGCATGCCGTGGAGCGTCGTCCCGTGCATCAGCATGTGGTAGTCGCCGCCGGGGCTCACGCTGACCCGCGAGACGCCGAAGAAGCTCCGTTCCGCGAAGAGGAGCTGTCCCTCCTCGCCGCGGTAGACCGAGCCGGCGACGAGGAGAGCCCCGAGGCCCAGCGCGAAGCGGACCGGTCGCCGCCAGAAGGTGAGGCAGAGGAGCGTCAAGAGACCCACGGCGGGGCCAATGGCCTCCGGCCCCCGGCCGAAGCGCTCCAGGCCCACGATCAGCCCGACCGTGAGGACGCCCAGGCCGAGCGGCAGGACGACGTCGAGCACCTGGCGGGTTCGCCCCTGCCACGCGCTCGGCGACCGCGACGGCAGGAGGGGGAGCAGGGCCAGGACCAGCGGGTACTCCAGGACGTTCGTGAAGAGGAGCGGGGCGAGCAACGCCGTGAACGCGCCGCCCACGACGCCGCCGACGGCCAGCCACAGGTAGAACTCCGTCAGGCGACGCGGGTCGGGCCGATCTTGGGCGAGTTCCCCGTGGCAGACCATCGCCCCGACGAAGAACGTCACGAGGTGCGTGGGGATGATCAGCGTGAGGGGCTCGTTCGCCCGCGCCACCAGGACGAGCACGAGCGGCAGGAGGGCCACCGGCAAGAGCTCGACCCACACCCGGTGCGGGACGAGGCGGCGGCGGCCGAACACGAAGGTGAACGTCAGGAGGTAGATGGCGAGCGGCACGATCCACAGGAGCGGGATCGCCGCGATGTCGGTCGAGAGATACGTCGTGACGCTCAGCATCAGACTCGCCGGGACCGCCGCGAGGACGACCCAGCGGATGCGCCGCGCCGGGGTGACCGGCCGGTCGGCGCTGTCCCTTGCGGGAGGATCCGGGCGGGCCGCGGGCCCGAGGGGCCCCGCGCCGGCGCTCCCCGCCCGCCGAAGCGCGACGGCGCAGCCGGCCGCGAGCAGCACGAGGCCCCCGTATCCCCAGGCCCACAGCTGGCTCTGAGTCTCCAGATGGAGGAGCCGCTCGACGAGGGCCGGATAGGCGAGGAGGGCCAGCATGCTCCCGAGATTGCTCGCAGCGTAGAGGACGTAGGGATCGGGCCCGGTCCGATCGCCCGTTGCCGCGAACCACGCCTGGAGGACCGGGCTCGTCGCCGACACGGCGAAGAAGGGGAGCGCGACCGCCACCGCGAGTACCCCGAGGAGCCATGGAAGGGGGCTCGTGTTGCCGGGCGGCGTCCAGCCGGCAGGCAGCGCGATCGGCAGGACCAGGAGCGGCAGCAGGAGGACCACCAAGTGGAGAACGGCCTGGCGACGCGCCCCCAGCCAGCGCGTGGTGACGTGCGCGTAGGCGTACCCGGCCAGGAGGATCGCCTGATAGAAGACCATCGCCGTGTTCCACACCGCCGGCGCGCCGCCGAGCAGCGGCAGTGCCATCCGCGCGAACATGGGCTGGACAAGGAACAGGAGGGCGGCGCCGACGAAGATCGTCCCCCCGAAGAGGATCAGCACACTGCCCGTTCCTGGCGCAGGACGCCGGCCACGAGGTCGAGCGAGAGCGGGTGCATACTGGGGACCGAACACGCGCCCCTGCGCGACCGTCGGGAGGAGGGCACCGGGATGGGCTTCCTGATCCGGATTCTCGTGAACGCCGTGGCCATCTGGCTCGCCACGCAGATCGTTCCCGGCATCCAGACGGGCAGCGTGACGACGGTGGTCGTGGCGGCCCTGGTCCTCGGGCTGGTCAACGCCATCGTGCGTCCGGTGCTCCTGGTGCTGACCCTGCCGCTGACCCTGGTCACGCTCGGCCTCTTCCTGTTCGTCCTGAACGCCCTCTGCCTCTGGCTCACCTCGGTGGTCGTGCCGGGGTTCGAGGTGCGAGGGTTCTGGCCGGCATTCTGGGGCGCGCTGATCGTGAGTGCGCTCAGCTGGGTCGTCAACGGCTTCGTGAGCGACCGGGGCAAGGTCGTCGTCATCACCGAGCGCGATCGTCCGGCGCTGCACCGGTAGCGGGCGGCGCCCGCCGCGCCGGACTCACCAGGCTCGGGTCTCGCCGTGGCGGAGGATCCAGATCCGCTCGGGGTCGAGGCTCAGTCGCCGCCCCTCCGCTTGGGTGCGGACCGGGGGCTCGCCGAGCGGCTCCTGCGCGAGGTTGAAGGTCCCCCAGTGGATGGCAACGAGCCGCCGCGCGCCGACGTCATCGAGGACCTGTAGCGCTTCCTCGGGCGTGAGGTGCGAGAAGCGCATCATCGCCCGCGGCAAGTAGGCCCCGATAGGGATCGCCCCGAGGTCGAAGGGGCCCAGGCGGCGCCCGATCTCCTGGAAGATCGGCGCGTAGTAGCCCGTGTCCCCCGCGAAGTAGAAGCGCCGGCCCCGCCCGAGCACGGCCCAGCCGGCCCAGAGTCGGCGGTTCTGGTCCCAGAGGGTGCGCGCGCTCCAGTGCTGGTTGGGGAGGCACACCACCGTGAGGCCCTTGAGCGTCCGGCTCTCCCACCAGTCGAGCTCCTCCACGTCGTCGATCCCGAGCTCCGCGAACCAGGCCTTGAGGCCGAGCGGCACGAAGAAGCGCGGCCGGTGCGCCGCCCAGAGGCGCTCGACCGTGGGGGCGTCCAGGTGATCGTAGTGGTCGTGCGAGATCACGACGAAGTCGATCGGCGGCAGGGCTTCGAACCGGAGCCCGGGCGGGGTGACCCGGCGCGGCCCCGCGAACGACAGGGGACTGGCCCGGTCGGACCACTGGGGATCGGTCAGGAAGCTCACGCCGTCGAGCTGCACGAGCACCGTCGAGTGCCCGACCCACGTCACCGTCGGCGCGCCGCCCGCCTCGCGGAGGGCTCGCCCATCGTTCGGCACGACCGGGAAGTCGGCGCGCCCGGAGAAGGTCGACTTGAAGAGGCGGGGAATCACGAACCGCCAGCGCGTCCAGAAATCGGGACGCGCGTACGCGGGGTTGAGGTTCCGGAATCCCCCCTCCGCGTGGTGCGGAGGGTCGCCCGGCTTGGCCGCCCCGACGCCCTGGCACGCGGACCCGAGGACGGTCGCCAGGGCCAGGAGAAGGGGAAGCGCGGGCCGCACGCCCCGAGTATATCCGGTGAACCTCGCGGGCTGAGGGGGGACCCGTTGCCGGAGCCGGTGCCGTGGCTGGTACTCATCCTCAAGCTGCCTCCCCATCCGTCGAGCCTCCGGGTGCGCACGTGGCGCCGGCTCCGGGCGCTCGGCGCAGTGGCGTTGAAGAGCTCCGTGTATCTCCTGCCGGCGAGCGCCGAGCACTACGAGCAGTTCCAGTGGCTGGCGCAGGCGGCCCAGCGCGCGGGTGGCGAGGCGACGCTGCTTCAGGTCGATCGGGTGGAGAACCTGGCTCCCGACGAGCTGGCGCGGCTCTTCCAGACCGCCCGAGAGCGCGACTACCAGGTCGTGACGGAGGCGTACCGCCGGCTTCTTCGAGGCCTCGAGTCTCGCACCCGCCGAGCCGCGGGTGCCGAGCGGGCGGCGGAGGAGGCGGTGCGGCTCGCCCGGGAGCTCCAGCGAGTGACCGCGATCGACTTCTTCGCCGCACCGAGCCGGGCCGAGTCGGAGCGGCTGCGCGACGCCCTTGCTCAGCGCCTCGCCCCGCGCCCCGCGCAGGCGGGCGGGATGGAGCGGGGCGGGCCGGCCCTCGCGGGGCTCCGCGGACGGCGGTGGGTGACCCGGCCGAGGCCCCACATCGATCGAATCGCGTCGGCCTGGCTGATCAGGCGCTTCGTGGATCCGGAGGCGGAGTTTCTCTTCGTGCCGCCCGAGAAGTTCCCGCCGGACGCGATCCCGTTCGACGCGGTCGGCGCCGAGCTCGGCCACCAGGGTGAGGACTGCACGTTCGAGACGCTCCTCCGGCGGGCGGGTCTCGATGACCCGGGACTCGGGGTCCTCGCCGAGATCGTCCACGAGGCGGACCTCCACGACGGGAAGTTTGCGCGCGCGGAAGCGCCGGGAATCGACCTCGCGGTCCGCGGACTGCTGGCGGCGTTGCCCGACGATCAGGTGGTGCTGGCCCACGGGCTGACGTTGTTCGACGGCCTGTACCGGGCGCTCGCGCGCGGGTCGTGACCCAACTCGTGTCTCCACGCGGCGTGGACGAGACCTCGATGCCGAGCCTCTGGGGCCTGGTCCGCTACCGCCTCTACTCGGGAGTCTGGGGTTCGGCGGACCCGTTGCTCTGGTGGGGTACATGGAGCGCGACCTGGTGGAGCGCCGCGCCTGGTGCAGCCGCGAGACGTACATGAAGGGACTCTCCTGTCCCAGCTAGCCCCCAGCCCCCTGGCGGCCCAGCTCGCGATCTGTCTCGGCTACGCCCACTCGCGGATCGCCGGGGCGACCCTGGTCGGACTGGCCTTCATCCTGCAGAGCCAGGCGATGACGACCGTCATCGCGTAGGACGACGCTCTCTACGCCGCCTGCCGCGTCCCTGTCGGCGCAAGGGCCTGACGGGACGGCGCCGCCCACGCGGCTCGTCCGCGCCCCTGCGTCCGGTACAATCGTACGTCGAGCCCGTCGGGAGGGATCGATGCAGCTTCAGGACTTCTATCCGATCGTCGTCACCGAGCATGTCGCGAGGTGCCGGGACTTCTATCAACGCTGGTTCGGGCTGGAGGTTTCGTTCGAGGCCAGCTGGTTTGTCCTGCTCGGCGCTGGGTCCGGCGGGCGGGCTACCCTCGCCTTCATGCACCCGAGCCACCCGTCAGCCCCGCCGGGGCCCGAGCCGTTCAGCGGCCAGGGGATGTGTCTCGAGTTCCAGGTCGCGGACGCACGGGCGGAATACGCGCGCTTCGTCCGGGACGGGGCACCGCTCGCGTTCTCGCTCCGGGACGAGCCGTTCGGCCAGCGACGCTTCGGCCTCTTCGATCCGGCCGGTGTCTGGATCGACGTCGTCGAGCAGATCGAGCCCGCGGCGGGCTGGTGGGAGCGGTATCAGGTGACAAGGCCTGAGGCCTGATTGCTGATCTCGGTCCACACTTCCATGCAAGGCCACAGACTGCTGAGCCGCGTCGCCCAGGCCCTACCAGGTATGGCGCTGCTCCTCGCGGGGCTGGCCGCCACGGGCGTGCTCCTGGCGGGGCCCGGCTACCGGTTCGGCTGGTGGGACCTGGGCCCAGCCTTCACGCTCCTGCGCGCGGGCGCCATGCTGGGCGCGGTCACGGTCGCCGTCGCGGTCGCCGCGGTCTTCGTGAGCATCGCCCGACGCTCGAGGCGTCACCTCGGCCTCGCCGCCCTCGCCCTCGTGGTGGCGCTCGTCGCGTTCGCGATCCCCTGGCGGATGCAGGCGCAGGCGCGCCGTGTCCCGCCGATCCACGACGTCACGACCGATCCTGACGACCCGCCGGCGTTCGTCGCGGTGGTGGCGCGCCGGCAGGGAGCCCGGAATCCGGTCGACTACGGCGGTCCGGCGGTGGCCACCCAGCAACGGCGGGCCTTCCCCGACCTCGTGCCCCTCGACTTGGCCGTCTCCCCCGAGCGCGCGTTTGGCGCGGTCCAGGTCGCGGCGCGGGACCTTGGTTGGGAGATCGTGGCGGCGGTCCCCGCCGAGGGCCGGCTCGAGGCGACGGCCACGACCCCGTGGTTCGGCTTCAAGGACGACGTCGTCGTGCGGGTTCGCCCGCG
Source organism: Candidatus Methylomirabilota bacterium (assembly GCA_036257195.1). Lineage (GTDB taxonomy): Bacteria > Methylomirabilota > Methylomirabilia > Rokubacteriales > DASRDR01 > DASRDR01. Next base: position 15,719 of record DATAFX010000072.1, read on the forward strand.
GGGCGCGGGGAGCCGGGTGGACGTCCGCTCGCTCTCGCGGATCGGCATGGGCGATCTCGGCGCCAACGCCGCCCGCGTCCGCGCGTTCCTCGAGCGGCTTGGCGCCAGCGTGCGCGCCGGCGCTTGACACTCCGCGACGGCGTGGTCTGAAGTAGGCAGCGGAGGAGGGCGAGCCGATGAGCGCCCGGCCAGACAGGATCGAGCCCAGTGTCACCCGTCGCGCGTTCGTCGTCCAGGTTGGCGCCGCCGCGACGCTTCTCGGCGATGGGCTCGCGGTCCGCGCCCAGACGCCCCCACCCGTCCCTGGCAAGGAGAAGCTGATCGTCCGGAGCCCCCGGCCGATCAACCTCGAGACGCCGCTCCGAGAATTGACCGCCGACATCACGCCCACGGAGCTTTTCTTCGTCCGGAACAACTACGACGGCGCGGTCATCGACCCGGCCGCGTACACCCTCGCGGTGGACGGGGAGGTCGAGAACCCGTTGACGCTCCGGCTGGACGACCTCCGACGACTGGAACAGGTCACGCAGACCATCACGCTGGAGTGCGCCGGCAACGGCCGGAGCTTCCACAAGCCCCCGGCGAGTGGAATCCAGTGGGAGGAGGGCGCGGTCGGGACGGGGGTCTGGCGTGGGGTCCGGCTCGCCGACGTTCTTCGTCTGGCTCGGCCGAGGCCGACGGCCCGCCACGTCGTCCCCGACGGGAACGACGCCCCGCCGACGCCGCAGGCGCCGGACTTCATCCGGAGCCATCCCATCGCGAAGGCGATGGATCCCCACACCATGATCGCGCTCGAGATGAACGGTCAGCCCGTGCCGCACCTCCACGGCGGGCCCGCCCGCCTGCTCGTGCCGGGCTGGGTCGGCTCGGCGTCGATCAAGTGGCTGACGCGGCTCACGCTCGCCGACAAGGAGTGGGGCGGCCCGTTCATGGCGCGGAGCTACCGGTCTCCCCGGGTCGACGACCCCAATCAGACGTATTCACTCCAGTCGCTCGAGTGCAAGTCGGTCGTGGTGGGGCCGGCGGACGGGGCGCAGATTGCGGCCGGCCCCCAGACCGTCACCGGTTTCGCCTGGGCGGGCGAGGGGACCATCGTCGCGGTGGACGTGTCGACCGACGGGGGCCAGAGCTGGACGCCGGCAACCCTCACCGGAGCGGAGTCCCGCTACGCGTGGCGCCGGTGGGAGTTGGCCTGGACCGCAGCCACCGGAGCACACACGCTCATGGCGCGGGCGAGCGACTCGCTTGGTCGTCATCAGCCCGCCAGCCGTCCTCGCGACCCGCAGGGCTACCGGTGGAACGTGATCCACGCCGTCCGGGTGAATGTGGCGTAGCCCGCGTGTCGTGCTCCCGGCGGCGCTGCTGGCGGGGCTGGCTGTCGGGCTCGCCACCGGACGATCGGCCGCCCAGGCGATCAACCCTCTGCCTCCCGGCGAGCACATGTCGCTCGTGCTTGGCGCGTGCATTCCCTGCCACAGCGCGGAGATGGTGGCCCAGCAGCGGCTCGACCGGAGGACCTGGGAGGCGATCGTCGACCGGATGATCGCCTACGGGGCGCCGATCACTCCGGAGACGCGGCCCCTGATCCTCGACTACCTCGCGTCCCGGCTCGCCCCGTGACGCGCAAGCCGTCTCAGGTCGAAAGGCCGTTGTAACCCAGTGACCGCGAACGGGGACCACCGCCTCGCCGAGGCCTGCGCCCGGCCCGGCTGCCCGGTGTGCGGAGCTCTCCGGGACCTGGCGCGCCGGCACCTCGCGGTCATCCTGGCGGAGCACGTCACGGATCCCATCTCCCGGGCACGCCTCGCCGACGCCTGGGGCTTCTGCGCCGCCCACGCGGCGGCCCTACGCAAGATACCGGAGGCCGCGCTCGGAGCGGCGATCGTCTACCACGGGCTCGTCGAACAGGCGTGCCGCTGGCTCGACGAGGCCGCGCGGGCGATGGCCAGGCCCGCCGGCCGCGGCGGCTGGCGAGCGCTCGTCGGTCGGCCGCGAGGGACGCGGGGTGACGCGCGACGCCGCCGGACGCGCTGTCCCGTCTGCGTGGAGCTGGTCCTGTCGGAGGCGCGCCACCTGGACGCGCTGCTCACCGGGCTCGAGGACGGCGAGCTAGGCGCAGCCTACGCCGCCTCGGACGGGCTGTGTCTCCCGCACCTCGAGCTGGCGGTGGAACGCGCCGGGGCGCGTCCCCAGGCGGCGCGGCTCGTGGCCCTGACCCGGGAGAAGCTCCGAGCGCTCGCCGCCGACCTCCGCGGGTTCGTCGACAAGCACGACCACCGGGCCCGACCGAGCTTCACCGAGCGCGAGGCGGGGGCGTGGCAGCAGGCGCTCGCGCTGGTGGCCGGCCGCGCGGAACTCTTCGGTCCCGGCATGGAGCGCGATGGAGCCGGCGACGCCGTCCGGCGCCCGCGCGCGAGGCGGCGCCCGTGAGCCACGAGGCGATTCCCGGCCTCCGCCGCGCGCTGATCGGGATGGTCCACCTGCTCCCGCTGCCCGGGAGCCCCCGCTGGGGCGGCTCGCTGGACGCGGTTGTCGAGCGCGCGGTGGCCGATGCCCGCGCGCTCGAGGCGGGCGGCTTCCACGCCTGCCTGGTGGAGAACTTCGGCGACGCGCCCTTCAGCCCGGGCCGCGCCGACCCGGCGACCGTCGCAGCCATGGCGGTCGCCGCCGGAGAGGTCCGCCGCGCCGTGCGCCTGCCGGTGGGGATCAACGTGCTCAAGAACGACGCCCAGTCGGCGCTGGCGGTGGCGGCGGCGGTGGGCGCCGTCTTCGTGCGGGTCAACATCCACGTAGGCGCGGTCGTGGCGGACCAGGGCGTGATCCAGGGAGACGCGTACGGCACGCTTCGCTACCGGCGGCTCCTCGGGACGGCGACCCGACTCTTCGTCGACGTGGGCGGTAAGCACGCGGTCCCGCTCGCCCCGGTCGAGCTCGACCAGGTCGCGCGCGACGCCGCGTACCGGGGCCTGGCGGACGCCCTGGTCGTCTCCGGCGTCGCCACCGGAGAGCCGACGCCGCTCGGCGATGTGAGGCGCGTGCGCACCGCGGTGGCCGACCGGCCGATCCTCGTCGGCTCGGGGGTCGAGCCCGACACGGTGGCCGAGCTCCTCCAGGTCGCCGACGGCGCGATCGTCGGAACGTGGGTCAAGCGCGAGGGCCGGACGACCGCCCCGGTGGACCCCGAGCGCGTGGCGGCCGTCGCCCGCGCCGCCCGCGCCGACTAGCCCTGCCTATGGCCACGTGCCAGCAGGTTCCGGCCACTACAATGAGGACCGTCAGCCGCCGTAGGTAGCCGGCGAGCCAGGAGATCTGCCGACCCTTCCGCTCAGACCTCCACCCAACCGCTTCGCGTGGCCTTGCGGACGGCGTCCAGCACCCGCTGGACCGCCAGGCCGTCCCGGAACGTCGCCGCGGGCGCGACCGGGGCGCCGTCGAGCGCGGCGGAGACGAGGTGATCCGCCAGCCTGATGAAGGACACGCTCCAGAGCGAGACGTACTCCATCCCGGGCACCGGCTTGAGCGTCTCCGGCTCGGTCAGCTCCGCGAGCGCCTGGCCCTGCCGGGCGCCCCACAGCCGGTCCTCCGCGTCGAGGAGGAGGTAGCCCTCGTCGCCCCAGACCTCGATCCGCGGGCCGACCCCGTGCGCCGCAACGCAGCTCAGGAACACCGTGCCCACGGCCCCCGACAGGAAGCGGAGCGAGAAGGTCGTGAACTCGTCCGCGGTCACCCGGCGCCGCCCGGACCCGTCGGGCAGGGGCCGCTCCGGGACGACCGGATCGGCGGACCCGCTGACGGCGGCGATGTCGCCCAGCCAGTAGCGCAGGAGGTCGACCTGGTGCGATCCGACGGCGCCGAGGAGCCCGCCGCCCCGCGCCTCGTCGAACCACCAGCCCCAGGGTTTCGCGGGGTCGAGCCGGCTCGCGTTCACGGCGGTGAGGAGCGCGTGGCGCGGCGTCCCGACGAACCCCTCCTCGATGAGCGCGCGCGCCTTCCGGCGGTTCGGGTTGAAGCGAAGCTCGTGGTCGATCACGTGGATGCGCCGCGCTCGCTCGCCGTGCGCCAGCATGTCCTCCGACTCGGCGGCCGACATCGCCATGGGCTTCTCGCAGAGGACGTGCCGTCCCGCGTCGTGGGCCGCCAGCGCCATCGCATGGTGGAGCGCCGGCGGCGTCGTGATGCTTACGAGGTCCAGTTCGGCCGCGACGAGCTTCCGCCAGTCGTCGTAGGCGTGGGGCACCCCGAAGGCGTCGGCGGCCTTCTTCGCCTTGCCCGGCGTGCCGCTCGCAACGGCGACGACCTCCGCGCGCGGATGCGCCCGGAAGGCCGGGATCTGGACGAGCGAGCCGAAGCCGGTGCCGATCACGCCGACGCGAAGCCGCGAGGCCATGGGAGACCCTCCAGGGATGGGCGGGTTCAGGGAGCGCGGAGCGCAGCCAGGATGGGGCGGCCGAACCCCTCGACCCGCCAGCGCCGGAGACCCGGGACCGCCCGCAACCCGTCGAGATCGGCCGGCGGGTCGAGGGCGAGGGCGTCGATGAGCCGCTGGGGCAGGAGGACGCCCGGGTCGAGCCCCGACCCCTCCGCCGCCTCGCCCCGCCACTTCCGGAGCGCCTCCGCCCGCTGGCGGCTGACCGGGGTGACGACCGGCCGTGCGGAGCGCGGCCCACGGGGCGGCTCCGGCAGCTGCTCCGCGCGGCCGCGCGCGACGGCGCTCACCAGGCCCTCGCCGTAACGCTCCAGGAGTCGGGGGCTCAGGCCCGGCACCCCGGACAGGCCCGCCAGGTCGGTGGGCTGCCGCTCGGCGAGCGCGATCAGTGTCTCCGGACTCAGCACCTTGAAGGGCGGCCGGTGCTCCCCCCGTGCCCACGCTTCGCGCTGGAGGTAGAGGGCGCGGAGCACGGCGAGCCCGCGCGGCGGAAGTCGCGAGGCGCCGCGGATCCGCCGGTACCCGTCCTCGTCGGATTGACGCTCGGGGACGGGGAGCGCCGCCAGCGCCTCGCACTCCTCCTCGAGCCACCCCTGGCGGCCGATGGCCCCGAGCTCGGCGAGCAGGCGCTCGCGCAGCAGGATGAGGTGGCGGACGTCCTCGGCGGCGTAGTGCTCCTGCGCAGGGGTCAGCGGCCGGCGCGCCCAGTCCGTCTTCTGCTGGGACCGGACCGGCTGGATGTCCAGGTACTTCAGGAGCAGCCGCTCGAGGCCGAGCTCCCGCACGCCGAGGAAGCGGGCGGCCAGCATCGTGTCGGACAGCCCGGCAAACGCCAGGCCGAACCGTCGTTTCAGGTACACGACGTCGTTGTCTCCGCTGTGGAGCACCTTCACGGTGGTTGGTCCGGCGAAGAGCGGCCGGAGCGGCTCGAGGTCGAGAAGGACGAGGGTGTCCAGGAAGAACACCCGACCCCGGGGGTCGGCGAGCTGGATCAGGCAGAGCCGCTCCGGATAGTGGTGGAGGCTGTCAGCCTCGGTGTCGACGGCGATCGCCGGGACGCCATGGAGGTCTCGGGCGAGCGCCTCGGCCTCGTCAGGTGTCTGGATCCAGACGGGGGCGGGCCACACGCACCCCAGGATACCAGGGCCGGCGCTTCGATAGCGGCCCCGTTTGGCGCGACCCGCCCCGGCACCTCCGCGGTCAGTCCTCCGTCCAGCGCTCCATGAGCCGCGCGCCGAGCGAGCGGTGGCCGAGGAAGAAGTACGTGATCATGGCCACAGACGCGAGGAGGTTCCCGATGGCGACGTTCCACCAGGGAAGCGCGCCCGCCAGGTGAGCGTCCATCGCCTGGAGGAATCCGAAGAAGAAGACCTGAAAGCAGAGGAAGAGGATGAACAGCCCGAGCAGGATGCGCGGCTCGTGCTCGGCGGCCAGGAGGAACGTGGCCACTGCGATCCCGAAGAACGCGAAGACGGCGAAGTGGAAGACGGTGTACCCGAGCACGACGTCCAGGCGAGGGATCAGGAGCGCCGGATCGCGGAGCCCCTGCAGGAAGGCGGCGCCCAGCAGCGCGGGCGTGTGGAGGGGCCGGAGCCGGATCGCGTCGTAGAGGAGAAACCAGACCGCGACGACCGCCCCGCCGAGGAGCCCGGCCGCGATGCCCTCGCGCACGACGTCGACCCACCGCCCGATCAGGCTCCGCGCGAGGCCAGGGTGTCGCCGATGGAAGTAGTAGAGCATGGCCGCCGAGGCCACCAGGTTTCCCGCCAGGATCTCCCACCAGGCCAGCACCCCGAGCACCGGCAGGGCCCAGAACGCGATCAGCGCGAGAAAGAAGACCTCGAAGGCGGCGAAGAAGATGAGGAGCGCGAGGACCATCGGCGGCTCGCGCTCGGCGGCGGTGACGAGCATCGAAGCAACCAGCCCCACGACGACGAACCCCAGCCCGTGGACGATCGTGTAGCCGATGACGGGCCCGGCCGATACGGTCACCAGACTCGGGTCGCGGATGCCCTTGAAGATCGCCGAGCCGAGGATTGCGGGACTCTGGAGCGGCGCGCCGCCCGCGAGGTCGAACCCCAGGATGAGCAGCGCCACCGCGGCGGCGCCGATCAGGCCCGCGACCACGCCTTCGCGGACCGTTCGCCCGTCAAGCGCCATGCGCCGTCGCCTCCGCCGTCACGGGACGGACCTCGCCGTCGTCGCGGGCTTCGGGTCCCGCCCACCGGAAGAACACCACGGTCCCGGCGACCAGGTAGCCGAACATCCCGCCCACCCACATGAGGACGCCCGCGAGCTCCTGGTCGGCCCGCGGCGGGAGCGGCCAGGGGCGGGCCGCGGCGGCGTAGAAGGGATACACGAGGTCTTCCGCCAGCGTGATCGGCGCGGCGATCGCCATCATCGGAACGGTCGCCAGGAAGAGGTAGAGGAGCTGCGCGGGCGGGGTCGGGCGCGGCCACCCGGGCGCCGATCCGGCGACCGGCCACCAGAGGAGGAGCCCGGTGGCCAGGAGCGACAGGTGCTCGAGGGCATGGATCCGCTCCACCTGAAGCGCGGCGTCGAACGCGACTGGCACGTGCCAGACGGTCTGGACCGCAGAGGCGAGGGCTAGCGCCGAAACCGGTCGCGTCAGCCAGAAGCCCAGTCGCCCGAGTCGCGGAGCCCGCGCGACCGGCGCGAGCAGCCACGCGGGCAACCCCAGGAGCCACAGCGGGGGCACGACCAGGATCAGCAGGAGGTGCTGGACCATGTGCGCGGACAGCGCCACGTGCTCGGCCCACTCGGCGAGAGGCCCGAGGACGGCGCTCGCCAGGATGGCGGTGCCGGCGAGGAAGGCCACGACGCGCGCGCGACCGGGCGGCGGTCCCCAGGCCCGGCGGCGCCGGAGCGGGCCCGTGGCGAGCAGGTAGCCCACCAGGAGCAGCTCCAGGCCGAGTACGACCTCCGGGTGCCAGTGAAAGGGGGCCATCGCGGTCACCCGGCCCCCGCGTGAGGCACGCCGGTGGTGCCGACGTGGCCGAATAGCCAGAGGAGCGCGACGGCGAGCCCGATCGCGATGATGAGCGGCCCGATGAAGACGTAGGCGAACCAGGCGTGATCGAACTTGAGATGCATGTAGAACATCGCGACGAGCGCGAACTTCAGGCTCGAGAGGATCAAGAGGATCGGAACCAGGATGCGGGCGAGGGCCGGGACGTAGAAGACCCAGACCTCCATCACGGTGATGGCCAGGAGGAACGCCGCCACGACGAGATACGTGCGCGCGCCGGCGCCTGCGTGGGCCGCGCCGTGACGCGCACTCGCCCCCGCGCGGTAGTCGTGATCCCTGGAGGGTTGCCCGACCACGTTCTGTCGCCTCCCGGAGTTCGCTCCGATCCTACTGGATCAGGTAGACCAGGGTGAAGATCGCAATCCACACGACGTCCACGAAGTGCCAGTAGAGCCCGGCCATGTCCACCAGCGCCTCGTCCCGGGCGCCCAGGCGGCCACGCGCCAGGAGGTACCACAGCACCGAGAGCCAGACCACGCCCACCGTCACGTGAGCGCCGTGGAAGCCGACCATCACGTAGAAGGTCGCCGCAAAGAGGTTCGTCGTGAGCCCCAGGCCCTCGTGGACGAAGTGGCTGAACTCGTACACCTGGCCGGCCAGGAACACGCCCCCGAGCGCTGCCGTGGCCAGGAGCCACCGGCGCGCCACGCGCACGTCGCGGGCCTGGATGGCCGCGACGCCCAGGACCATCGTGAGGCTCGACATGAGAAGGACGAAGGTGCTCATCGTGATCAGAGGGACGTTCAGGATTTCCTGCGGGTAGGGCCCCTGGAGGCTCCGGCCCCGGTAGACCATGTAGGTCGAGATGAGCGTCCCGAAGAATAAGCACTCGGAGCCGATGAACGCCCAGACGCCGAGCTTCCGGTGGTCGAGGCCGGTCGCGCCGACGTGGGGGTCCTCGTGGACCCCGCCCCCGTGCCCGCCCGGATCCGCGCGCGCCGGGACCAGCTCGGTCGCGAAGGCCAGGACCGCCAACGCCGTCAGGAGACCGCCCACGATGACGACACCCAGGTGGAGCAAAGCGCCCGCGACCAGGACGACCATGGCGAGGGCCGTGAGCAGCGGCCAGTGGGACGGCGCCGGCATGTGGATCGCGCCGACCGGTGCGACCAGGGCCCCCGGGTCGGCGAGGCCGGGCCCGCGCGCGTCCGGATGCTTGGTCAGCCACAGGGCGTCGCGTCGGAGCACCGTGGGCAGGGCGGCGAAGTTGTAGACGGGCGGCGGCGACGGCAGCGCCCACTCGAGCGTGCGGCCGTCCCAGGGGTCGGGCCCCGCCGGCGCGCCCGCCCGGAGGCTCCGAAGCACGTTGGCGAGGAACACGAGGACCGAGATCCCCTGGAGGACCGCGCCGACGGTGCAGACGAGGTTCCAGAAGTCCCAGCCGAGCCCGGCCGGGTACGTGTAGATCCGCCGCGGCATGCCCATGAGCCCGAGGAAGTGCATCGGGAAGAACGTCAGGTTGAACCCGACGAGCATCAGCCAGAAGTGGCAGAGGCCCAGCCGCTCGTCGAGGAGGCGGCCCGTCACCTTGGGAAACCAGTAGTAGATCCCCGCGAACAGCCCCAGGATCATGCCGCCGAAGAGCACGTAGTGGAAGTGCGCCACCACGAAGTAGGAATCGGTCTGCTGGAGATCGACCGGCGGCGAGGCGTGCATGATGCCGGACAGGCCGCCGATGGTGAACATGGCGACGAACGCGACGGCGAAGCAAAACGCGGTGCGGAAGCGCAAGGAGCCGCCCCAGAGCGTGCAGAGCCAGTTGAAGATCTTGATGCCGGTCGGAATGGCGATCAGCATCGTCGTGAGCGCAAAGGCCGAGTCGGCGATCGGACCCATGCCGACCGCGAACATGTGGTGGGCCCAGACGCCGAACCCCAGGAAGCCGATGAGCGCGGTCGCGTAGACCATGGAGGGATAGCCGAACAAGGGCTTCCGCGCGAAGGCCGGCAACACCTCGGAGACGATCCCCATGGCCGGCAGGATCAGGATGTAGACCTCCGGGTGCCCGAAGATCCAGAAGAGGTGCTGCCAGAGGAGCGGCGAGCCCCCGCCGGCGGGGATGTAGAAGGGGGTCCCGAAGAAGCGGTCGAACATCAGGAAGACGAGGGCGACGGTGATCGGCGGGAAGGCGAGGAGGATGAGGACGTTGGTGACGAGGGTCGTCCAGACGAAGAGCGGCAGCCGGAGGAACGTCATCCCGGGGGCGCGCAGGTTGAGGATCGTCACGAGGAAGTTCAGCGACGCCAGGATGCTCGACGTTCCGAGGAGGAGGAGGCCGAGCAGCCAGAAGTCCGAGTGGGGCCCGACCGAGAACGGCTTCGACGTGAGCGGCGCGTAGCCGAACCAGCCGGCGTCCGGCGGCGTGCCCACGAGCCAGCTCGCGTTCAGGAAGAGCCCGCCGAGGAGGAACACCCAGTACGAGAACGCGTTCAGGCGGGGGAACGCCACGTCCCGCGCGCCGATCATCAGCGGGACCAGGTAGTTGAAGAAGGCCGCCGACAGGGGCATCACCGCCAGGAACACCATGCTGGTCCCGTGCATGGTGAAGAGCTCGTTGAACCGTTGGGCGCCGACGAGCTGGCCGTCGGGCCGCGCCAGCTGGAGCCGAATCAGGAGCGCCTCGACCCCGGCGACGAGGAAGAACACGAGCGCGCTCGTGCCGTACAGGATGCCGATCCGCTTGTGATCGACGGTCGTGAGCCACGAGGCGAGGCCGCGGGCCTCTGCATGGGGCGCGGCGTGGGCGACGATGGACATGGCGCGGGCGTCGGCCCCGCCCGCCTCGATCAACGGAGGCTCCCGAGGTACGCGACCAGCGCCGCCACCTCCGGATCGGAGAGCCGCTGCTCAGGCATGAGCGATCCGGGCTTCAGCCCCGGCGCGTGCCGCACCCAGCGGGCGAGGTTCTCCGGCGTGTTCGGGAAAATGCCGCCGGCGATCGTCTTGCGGGACCCGAAGTGCGTGAGGTCGGGCCCGATCCCGCCGGTCGACACGCCGCGGATGGTGTGGCACCCAACGCAGGCGGCCGTGCGGAAGACGTCCCGCCCCGCCGCCGCGGGCGACCCGTCGGGCGGCGTCGGCGCCGGCTCCTTCTGGCTCGCTGCCCAGGCGGCGAACGCCTCCGGCGCGTCCACGACGGCGAGGTGGCGCATGTTGGCGTGCGACGCCCCGCAGAACTCGGCGCACTGCCCGTAGTACTCCCCCGGGGCATCGGGGGTCAGTACGATGCGCGTGATGCCACCGGGGATCGCATCGCGCTTGCCGCCGAGCTGCGGCACCCAAAAGCTGTGGATGACGTCGGCGCCCGCGATCTCGAGGCTCACCGGCCGCCCAGCCGGAAGATGGAGGTCCGTCGCGGTGGCGAATCCGAGGTCCGGGTACTGGAACTCCCACCACCACTGATGCCCGATCACCCTGACGCGGAGCGCGTCCTTCGGGGGCGCGGCCTGCGTCCGGAAGATCGCGCCCACCGTGGGGAAGGCGATGAAGGTCAGGATGACCGCCGGAATGACGGTCCACACGAGCTCGAGCTTGACGCTGCCGCGCACCTGCGGGGGTATCGCCTTGGGGTCGCGCTCCCGGAACCGGAAGATCGCGATCAGGAGCAGGATCTGCACCACGACGAAGATCCCCGTGTCCCAGCGGAGAATCTGGAGAAAGATCCGGTGGGAGATCCAGCCGAAATCCGACCGCGGTGTCAGCGTCGTGGCGGGAGAGTCCAGCCAGCCGCAGCCGGCCAGGGCGAGCCCGATGGCCACCGCCCAGAGTCCTGGGACCCGAGGCCGCCGCGCACGCCGGAGGGTGAGCTCCGATTCCATGTGGATGCGGTCCGGAAGCCCGATCACCGGGCGCCGCCCATCAGCCTAGCGCAAACGCGGCGAGCCTTCTAGGGTGCGGACACACGTCTCGTGGCCCGAGCCAAGGGCGCCCTGGCTTCCCGGACGCAGGTGAGCGCCGGCACCCGCCGAGCCCGCGCAGGTTGTGTGACCCCTCGCGCGGCGCTATGCTCCCGCGACGGGCTGAACGTGTACGCCGCTCTGGTCCCCCGCTTCCTCCTCCCGCTCCACGCCCGCTTGAGCGGTCGCACGTTCTGGCCAGAGTATCGGCGGTCCCAGGCCCTGCAGTGGCAGTCACCGGCGACGCTGGAAGCCCGGAGCCTCGACAAGGTGCGCACCCTCGTGGCTCATGCGATGGCCCACGTCCCCTACTAGCGGGAGCGGTTCGGGGACGCGGGCGTCGGCCCGAGGCGCTGCGGACGCTCGACGACCTGGCGCGGCTGCCGATCACCCGGAAGGCGGAGCTTCGCGACAGCCAGCCGGATGGCGCGATCGCCGACAACCTGCGGGCCTCGCGGCGATGGCCAGCCATTACCTCCGGCTCGACGGGCTTCCCGTTCGAGCTCTTCATCGACGCGGCCAGCGCGGACGGAATCGTCGCCGCGTATCTCCTCTCCCTCGACTGGGCAGGAGCCGCCATCTGGCATGCGCGCATCGACATAGGGAACAGCGGAGAGAGGCCCATGCCGTCGGCTCTGCCGTCCCCCTCTCGGCCTGTCAGGTGGGCGCGCCGCGCGTTGCTCGGCGAGCGTGTCGTGGCGCTGTCGGGCGTGAACCTGTCCCCGGAGGAGTTCTTGGCGCAGAGTCGCGCGGTCGACCGGCGCGCGTACTTCGTCCGCGGATACCCGGCCTACCTGGCTCCGCTGGCCCACCGGATGCTCGAGGCGCGACTCACGCCACCCGTCCCGCCGCGCGTGGTGATCAGCGGGGGCGAGACGCTGACCGCGCTCGACGCGGAGTCGATCAAGCGGGCGTTCGGTTCCCCGGTGGTGAACCACTACGCCGCCTGGGAAGTCCAGCACATGGCGCAGACGTGCCCCGACAATCCCGACGTCATGCATGTGTTCAGCGAGCGGGTGGTGCTGCGGGTCGTCGGGGAGGACGGGCAGCCCGCGCCGCCCGGGTCGTGGGGGCGAATCGTGGTGACGGTGCTCCACAATTACGTGATGCCGTTCATCAACTACGAGATCGGCGACACCGGGCTGGCGGGGCCGCCGTGCCCGTGCGGCCGGGGATTCCCGACCCTGGTGAGGATCGAGGGGCGGCTGGGCGAGGCGTTCCGCACGCCCGCCGGGCGGATCATCTCTCCCGCAACGTTTGACAAGGTGTTCCGGTTCTGCGCCGACTACGTCCGGGAGTTCCAGGGCGAGCGCACGGCCGCGGCGGCCATGACCGTGCGGGTGGTTCCCACGGCACGCTTCAACCTGGAGATTGCCGAGCGGATACGCTCGGAGCTGGAAGGGTACGGGGGACCGGGGATGGAAGTAAGAGTCGAGGTGGTCCCGGAGATTCCTCTAGAGCCCTCCGGTAAGCGGTCGGTGCTCACATCGTCGGTCGGCGGACCGGCTGCTGCCGGCCTCTGACCGTCGAGGAGGCGCTAGGCTGGCCAGGGCGTCGGGGGCGCGCCGGCCCGCGGCGGTACGAACACGCGGCCTCCGTCATCGAGCCGGACGCTTCCGGTCACGATCGCCGGCCGCCACGCCCCGAGCGCCCAGTAGCCCACGGAGCCGACGACCGCGCGCTGGAGTCTCAGCTCGGCAACGCGCAGAGCCGGTCGGTTCCAGCCGGCGATGAGGCCGATGAGCCGGGTGCGTCCCTGCGCGCGCGCCCGGTGCATGGCCATCACCGTCGCCGCGGTGTAGAGGCCCCGGCGCCGGTGCGAGGGATGTGTGTACACGTCCGCGACCCACAGATCACCCTTGAGGGGGCGCACGAAGCGGCGCAGGTACGGGAGATACGCCTCCCCGTCGGTCTCCCACCGCCAGTGCGCCGCCGTCTCACCCACCCAGCCCACCCAGCATTCCTGTCCCTCCCCCTGGCGTCGCCCGACCTCGGCCGGAGACAGAGTCGGGCTGCTCGCGAGCAGACCGGGCAGCTCGGCGTTGGTGAGCCGCCGCCAGGCGACATCGGGAGAGGGGGGGATTCGCGGCAGCGGACCGCTGAGATCCTTCACCGTGACCAGGAACTCCCGCCGGATCAGCCAGCGCGGAGCCGTCCACGCGAGGCCCGCGATCCCGGTCACGTCGGCGGCGTCCCGGAGTCGGGAGACCGCCTGGCGAAGCGTCGCGTGCCTCGCCCGCTCCGTCCCCTCGCTGGGTCCCCCCGGCGGCATCGCTACACGGCGGGAAGGTGGGACTTGACGAGCCATCGCTTGCCCGAAGGCTCCACCGGGATGCGATCGACCCTCTCCAGCACCACGTCGACGCCGGGGCCGAGGAACGTCGCGAGCTGCGCCCGCAATCTGGCCGCGACCTCCGACGTCAGGCGCGGGGTGGGCACCAGTTTGAACACCACGCGATCCGGGGCGGTCTGGACGGCCTGGTACTCCCACAGGTACGGATGAGCGCGGATCCCGATGTTGAGAAACCGACAGAGTGCGATCGGCAGGATCGTGCGCCCGGTGGGCGTGCGGAGCACCTCGCCCAGACGACCCTCGACGCCCGCGAGAGTCGGGAACCCTCGGCCGCATGGGCAGTCCTTCCCCGACACGGCCCAGTCGCCGATCTCGTAGTTGATGAACGGCATCACGTAGTTCGCGAGATGGGTCACGACCACGCGGCCCACCTCGCCCGCGGGCGCCGCCGAGCCGTCCTCCCGCACCACCCGCACGATCGCGCGCTCGCTGTTCACGTGGAGCAGGTCGGGGTAATCCGGGCACGTCTGTGCCATGTGGAGCACTTCCCAGGCCGAGTAGTGGTTGGCGGTGCGGCAGCGGAACGCCTCCTCGATCGCGCGGCGGTTGAGCAGGGACAGCGTCTCCGCGTACGTGAACACGGCCCGAGGAG
>DATAFX010000079.1:0-7893 GCA_036257195.1 Candidatus Methylomirabilota bacterium
ACGATGAGGCCGGCGACGCCCGCCTGCGCGAGGTCACGGGTGACCTTGTCGAGTCCGTACCGATGGAGCGGGTTCAGATAGGTCATGAGGACCAGCGGCGCGCGGATCCGGCCGCTCACCCCGGCGAGCACCGGCAGGAGGCGGTAGAGGCTCGTTCCCCGCTCGAGCGAGCGGACGGCGGCGCGCTGGATGGTCGGGCCGTCGGCGAGGGGATCGGAGAAGGGCATCCCCACCTCGATCACGTCCGCGCCGCGGGCGTCCGCCTCCTCCACCAGCCGCGCGGTCATCTCGAGACTCGGATCGCCGGCACAGAAGTACGGGATGAGCGCCCGCTCGCCCCGCTGGCGCAGGCGGGCGAACACCTCGTCAATGCGCGACACGGTGGTCTCCGGGCTCCCGGCCGGTCGCCCCCCGCGCGCTTCGACTGGCGCGGACGGTATCGACGTCCTTGTCCCCGCGCCCGGACAGCCCGATCACCAGGCGCGCCTCGCGTGGCAGCGTGGTGGCCAGCCGCACGGCGTGGGCAACGGCGTGTGCCGACTCGAGCGCGGGGATGATCCCCTCCAGCCGCGTGAGGAGGCCGAGCGCCTCGAGGGCCTCGTCGTCGGTCACCGCGACGTACTCCGCCCGACCGGTGTCCCGGAGCCAGGAGTGCTCGGGGCCGACGCCGGGGTAGTCGAGCCCCGCCGAGATGGAGTGGGCCGGCAGGACCTGGCCGTCCTCGTCCTGGATCACATAGGAGAGGCTCCCGTGGAGCACCCCGGGGATGCCCGCCGAGAGCGGCGCCGCGTGGCGGCCGCTCCGGAGCCCGGCCCCCGCCGCCTCCACGCCGACGAGGCGGACCTCGCGGTCACCGAGGAACGGGTAGAAGAGGCCGAGCGCGTTCGATCCCCCGCCCACGCACGCCACCAGCACGTCCGGCAACCCCCGGAGCTGGCGCCGCACCTCGCGCCCGATCACCGACTGGAGGTCACGGACCATCATCGGGTACGGGTGCGGGCCGGCCGTGGACCCGATGCAGTAGTAGGTGGTCCGGACGTTGGTGACCCAGTCGCGGATCGCCTCGTTCATCGCGTCCTTGAGGGTGCGGCTGCCCGAGCGCACGGGGATCACGCGGCCCCCGAGGAGCTCCATGCGGAAGACGTTGAGCGCCTGGCGCACGGTGTCCTCCTCGCCCATGTAGACCTCGCACTCGAGGCCGAGGAGGGCCGCGACGGTGGCGGTGGCCACGCCGTGCTGCCCGGCCCCGGTCTCCGCGATGACGCGGCGCTTCCCCATGCGCTGAGCGAGGAGCCCCTGGCCGAGGGTGTTGTTGATCTTGTGGGCGCCCGTGTGGCAGAGATCCTCGCGCTTCAGGTAGATCCGCGCCCCCCCGGCGTGCTCGGTGAGGCGCTCGGCGAACGTCAAGGGCGTCGGGCGGCCGACGTACTCCCGCGACAGATGGGCGACGCGCTCCCGGAAGGCGGGGTCTCGCCGCGCCTCCCGGTACGCCGCCTCCAGCTCCAGGAGGGGCGTCATGAGCGTCTCGGGCACGTACCGGCCGCCGAAGGCCCCGAAGTGCCCGGAGCGATCGGGCAGACGCGGGAGATCCGGGGGCTTACCCATGGTCGGCCTCTCCGCGGTCCTCCAGCCGGGCGGCGGCGTCTCGCGCCGCCCGGATGAACCGCTCCACCCGGGCAGGGTCCTTCCGGCCCGGCGCGGCCTCGACGCCGGAGTTGACGTCGACGCCCCATGGTCGCGCGGTGCACACGGCCTCGCCGACCGTTTCGGGTGTGAGCCCGGCCGACAGGATCACGCGTCCCCGGGCCGTCGCTTGGCGGGCGAGCGTCCAGGGGATGGGTGCTCGCGCCTCGCCCTCGCTCCAGCGGGCGGGGCTGTCGAGCAGGAACGCCGCGGGCTTGTAGCTGTCGAGCTGGGCGAGGTCGGCGGCCTCCCGGACCTTGATCGTCTTCAGCACCGGACGCGGCATCGCCGCCACCAGCTCGGGGGGCTCGGCGCCGTGGAGCTGCACGGCCCCGAGCCCACACTCGGCGACGACCGCCGCCACGTGGGCCGGCGAAGGGTCCCAGAAAACGCCGACCGGGCACACGAAGGGCGGGAGCCCCGCCACGATCGCCGACGCGGCGGCGGGCGTGACGTAGCGTGGCGTACCCTCCACGAAGATCAGCCCGAGGGCGTCCGCCCCCGCTTCCGCCGCGCAGAGGGCGTCGTCGAGCGACATGATGCCGCAGATCTTGACGCGGAGCCGGCTCATGTTCCGCGCAGTTCCCGGAGCTTCGCCGCGGGGTCGCCGCTTCGCGACAGGGACTCGCCCACGAGGACCGCGTGGGCGCCGGCGGCACGGACGCGTACGACGTCCGCTCGGGCGGCGATACCGCTCTCGGACACGACGCACGTGCCCGCCGGCGCGCGCGGCGCCAGGCGCTCGGTGGTCGCCAGATCGGTCCGGAAGGTCGTCAGGTCCCGGTTGTTGATGCCGATCACACCAGCCCCGAGGTCCGCCGCTCGGTCCAGCTCCGCCTCGCGATGCACTTCCACGAGCGCCGAGAGCCCGAGCCCCTTGGTCGCCTGGAAGAGGTCGGTGAGCAGCACCCGATCGAGGATCGCCACGATGAGCAGGACGGCGTCGGCGCCGTGGGCCCGCGCCTCCCACAGCTGGTACTCGTCGATGACGAAGTCCTTCTCGAGCACCGGACAGTCCACCCGGGCTCGGACCGTGTCCAGGTCGTCGAGGCTGCCCTGGAAGTGCAGATCGGTGAGAACGGAGAGGGCGGCCGCCCCGCCCTCGACGTACTCGGGCGCCCGGGCGACGGGGTCGAATCCCTGGGCGAGGACGCCCTTGACCGGGGAGGCGCGCTTGAGCTCGGCGAGGATCCGGATCTCGCCGGCCCCGAGCGGGGTCAGCGCCGCGGCGAGACCTCGGGGGGGCTCGAGCTCCGTGATGCGCGCCCCCAGAACGCCGCGTGAAACCGCGGCTCGCCGGGCGGCGACGTCGACACGCTTCCGGGCGACGATCTCGTCCAGGAGGCCCATGGCATCGATTCGCTCAGAAGTCGCCGCGGGCGCCACCGGCGGCCGGCAGCTCGAGCGCGACGCGCCGGAGCTGCTCGAGGACGTGCTCCCGGAGCGTGCGTGGCGGCGGCAGGTCGCGGGCAACCCGGCCGCCGCGGATCAGTGGCTTCAGGAGATCCTCGTAGGCCCCGCCGCACGGACACGCGACGACGGGCCGGTGGGCCGCCACAACGACGGTCTTGCCGCAGGCGCGGCAGCGCAGGACCCGCTTCGACCCGGAGTGCTTGCCCCGCTTGGCGATCGGCTGGCCGTCGATCTCCATGATGTCGAGCCCGAAGTTGAGGACCGGGGCGTTGGCGATGGCCGTCCCCACCCCGTACGCGTCCACCAGGGGGTTGAGCCGCGGCATCTGGTACTCGTCGATCCCGCCGGTGGCGATGATGCGGACGTACTCGAACCCGCGATAGTCGAGCTCCCAGCGAACCTCCTCCAGGATCCGGTAGAAGTCGCCCCGGCGCGAGGACGGAGTGTCGAGCCGGACGGCGTAGAGGTCCCGGCCGAGCGCCTGCGCCACCCGGATCGCCTCGAACTTCTCGTCCTGGAGGGTGTCGATCAGCGCCACCCGGCGGACCTTCGGGTCGATGACGTCGTTGAACGCGCGGAGCGCCTCCACGGTGTCGCCGATGACGAGGACCAGCGCGTGGGGGATCGTGCCCATGGGATCGGCGTCGATCAGCTCGGCCGACTTCGTCACCGCGACGCCGTCGCAGCCCCCGACGAACGCGTTCCGCTCGATCATCGGAGCGAGACCGGGGTGCATCCGCCGGGCTCCGAAGCTGATGACCTGGCGCTCCCCCGCCGCCTTCTTGCAGCGAGCCGCCTTGGTGGCGATGCCCGAGGCCTGGCAGAGGAGGCCGAGGAGCGCCGTCTCGTACTCGGCCCAGTCGACGTAGACCCCCTCGACGGTGAGGACGGGCTGGTAGGCCCCGAACACCGTCCCCTCGTCCATGGCGGTCACGTCGACCGGCAGCCCCTCCAGGAGGTGGGCCGCCTCCTCGATCCCGGCCAGGATTCCCCAGCCCCAGTCCCCCGGCAGGCTCTTCAGGTACACCTCGGCCTTGACGCGCGCACGGTTGCCCCGCGCCCGCAGGATCTGCACGGTCCGGTTGAAATAGACGTCGGCGACCTCGCCCGACTTGATCTCCTGGTGGGTGGCGAGGTGGAAGGGCCGCCGGTCAGCCACCGTGAGCCCTCCGTTCGGGCGCCGGTCGCGTCGAGGGACGGCCGCGCAAGGCCGTCCGTCGGGGAGAGGACGACCTCCCCGGAAGGGAACGCGACGCCGAGTCAGGCACGAGCGAGGTCACGAGGTTGTCCCTGCTAGCCCGAGAACGGTTAAAGGTGTCAGGATTTTAGCAGACCCCCCCCACCCTCACAAGCAACCCAGGAGGCCCGGAGGCCTTGGAGCCCCCTCGTGGATCCGGTGGTCCCGGCCCCCCACCAACCGTTGCCCAGGAGGGCGTATAGAACCTCAGATGGAGCATCGGATAGTCCCGCCGGTTCCGGGTCCACAGCGCCAGCCCCGACGTCGTCCCGGCGGCCGCGATCAGCGCGTCGGCGATCTCAAGCCCGTGGGACCGCGTATACCGGGCCAGATACCGGCCTGCCCGCCGCCCGTGTCGGCGTCGATCACGACCTCCGCGCGCTGCGCGAGAAACGTCTAGGTGAGCGCTTCTTCGCCGGGGCGGAGCCCCGCATGGATCTCGGCCCACGACACGGGACACGCGCACGTGCGGACGCCCGCCGCCTCCAAGGCCAGGATGGCGTCGGCCACCGGGCGCCGCCCTCTCAGGACCTCGATGAGGACATCGGTGTCCAGGAGGACGCCGGCTAGGGCGGGAAGCGCTGCCTCCGCCGCGTACCGCGCCGCAGGCGCCTCACGTACTCGTGCGGATCGCCGATGTCGTCTCGGTCCTTCCATAGGCCCAGGACGGCCAGCACCGCCGCCTGGCGGGTCTGGTCGTCGACCGTCCCGTACGCGCACACCAACGCCTCGCGCACCGGCTCCGACACGGTCGGCCCCTGCTGGCGCGACAGGTGACGCAGGCGGACGTGAATGGCCTCGTCGAGGTAGAGCTGGGTCCTCACCATGCGATGTATATGCTTCCCTCGCGGACGCCTGGTCAAGTCAGGAAGCGTCCGGCCCCCGCGCGCCCGAGCGACTGCGCCCCCGGCCGTTCCGGCCTCGCCACGTTACGTCAGAGCTTGACCCCGCGGAGATACTCGCGGAAGGCGTCGCCGAGGTCGGGCCGGGCCAGCGCCATGTCGACGGTGGCCTTCAGGAACCCCAACTTCTCGCCGGTGTCGAAATGGTGCCCGGTGAACCGCACGGCGTACAGGGGCCGGCGCGCCCGCAGTCGGCGGAGGGCATCGGTGACCTGGATCTCCCCGCGGTGGTCGGGCGGCGTCTCGGCGAGGATTGGAAAGATGTCCGGGGTGAGGACGTACCGGCCGATGATCGCCAGGTCCGAGGGCGCCGCCTCGGGCGCGGGCTTCTCGACCAGATCGTCCACCAGATAGACGTTCTCTGCGACAGGCGTGCCGCGGATGACGCCGTACCGCGACAGCTGCGACACGGGCACCTGCTTGACGGCCAGGACGGGATCCCCGTGCTGCTCGTGCACGGCGAGGAGCTGGCTGATGCACGGCGGGTCGGACACGATGATGTCGTCGCCCAGGAACACCGCGAACGGCTCGTCACCGACGAGCGGCTGCGCGCACAGGATGGCGTGACCCAGGCCGAGGGGTTCCTTCTGGCGGACGTAGGACACCGAGGCCAGGTCGGAGATCGTCTTGATCTGGGCGAGCTCCTCCCACTTGCCCCGCTCCTGCAGATAGAACTCCAGCTCCACCGCCGAGTCGAAGTGATCCTCGATGGCGCGCTTGCCGCGGCCGGTCACGATGCTGACGCGGTCGAGTCCGGCCGCCACCGCCTCCTCGACGACGTACTGGATCATGGGCTTGTCGACGAGCGGCAGCATCTCCTTGGGCTGGGCCTTGGTCGCCGGCAGGAAGCGGGTGCCGAGGCCCGCGGCGGGGAACACGGCGGTACGGACCCTCATGCGACCTCCTTTCGGCCGTCCTCGGAGGCTCCGCCGCCGGAGGACGGGGCGAGCCGGATGTCCATAGCGGGGCGCGGAACGCGGATGCCGTTGGCGGAGAAGGCCTCCTTCACGCGTCGGCGCGCCTCGAGCTCGAGCGGGAACTTCTCGGACGCTACGACCCGGGCGTGGAGGCGCAGGACGGACTCCGTCAGGCTGCCCTGTCCGAACCGGAGGATGCCTTCGGCGGCGGGCGGCTCGAGCATCTTCGCGGGGTAGGCATCGGCCAGGGCTCGGCCGACCTCGCCGAGGACCCGGAGGGCCCGGCCCGCGTCCTCCTCGTAGTCCACCGAGACCTCGACGACCAGTCGAGCCCAGCCAGCGGTGTGCAGGCCGAACGCGGCCAGCTCCCCGTTGGGCACGATGCGCAGCTCGCCCGAGAACTTGCGGATCTTGGTCACGCGGAGCCCGACCGCCTCGACGACGCCCGTGTGCGGCCCGACCTCGATGACGTCCCCGACCGCGATCAGGTTCTCGAAGAGCAGGAAGAACCCCGAGACAACGTCGCGGATGAGGCTCTGCGCCCCCAGACCGATCGCGAGGCCGGCCACCCCCGCCGACACGATGAGCGTTCGCACGTCGATCCCGATCCGCTGCAGGACGACGAGGGCGACCGTGAACCCCACCAGGTAGCGCGAGGTGCTGGTGAGGAGCGGTCCGAGAGTCCGCGCGCGCTGGACACGCACCGCCGAAGTGCTGGAGGCTTCGAGCCGGCGAAGGACTCGTCCGATCAGGATCGTCAGGAGCCGGTGCGCGATCCAGCCGACGAGCAGGACGAGGACGATCCCCACGACCCGGGCGACGACGTGGGCCGTCTCCTCGCCCAGGGACAGGGCCCGGGCGCCGAGCAGCGACAGCTCCTCGAGGAGCGGGCGGGAGGCCTCCATCAGGGTGTCCGCTCCGTCCGCTGGGGCGGGCCGGCCGGGGGTCCGTGCGAGTGGTGTATCCGGGCGCGGAGCCGGCGCACGTCGCGGACGGCCTCGAGCGTGATGAAGTAGGCCGCCACCGCCAGCACGGCGCCGACGATGGTCGTGCCTACGAACAGGGGGACCGATGCGTGGAACAGCATCCCCCAGATCGCCTCCCAGAGCGTCCCCGCCGTCTCCCAGGGACTGGCCTCGAGGATGCCCCCGACGGAACGGGCCAGTCCGTGGACGCTGGCCAGGGAAAAGCTGCTCCAGTCGCCTGAAATCACCGCCTCGCCGAGCCGGAGGCAGAAGGCGTACACGAACGGGGCGAACCAGGGCAGGTTGAGCCACGCCCCGGTGATGGTCGCCACCTTGTTGAGCCGGAACACGTACGCCGCGGCGAGCGCGAGCAACGTGTGGAGGCCGTAGAAGGGCGTCAGCCCGATGAAGACGCCCGCCGCCATCCCCGCTGCCAGGCGCGAGGGCTCCTCGTCCAGGTGGAGCACGTGGGTGGCCCGCTCGCGGAGACGGCGCCAGGAAAAGAGCATGGGGCGCGGGGCTCAGGACGCCCCGGGGCGCTCGACCGGCGCCTCCGCGATCGTGACCGACACCGAGAGCTCCTTGCCCTGTCTGAGGACGCGGAGGGTGACGGGGCGCTCGACCGGCGCGTCCAGCACGAGGCGCTGGAGGTGCTGGAGGTCCCCGACCGCCGTCTCGCCGAAGCGCAGGATGACGTCGTTCGCGAGGAGCCCCGCCTTCTCGGCTGGGCCCCCTGGCAGGACGCGCTTCACGACCGCGCCCTTGCCCTTAGGCGC
>DATAFX010000151.1:0-1722 GCA_036257195.1 Candidatus Methylomirabilota bacterium
CGTCTCCCGCGCCACCGCGCACGATCTCACTGGGGCTGCGTTCCTCGGTGTCGGCCATGCGGACCTCCCGCTCGGTGGATTTCGACCGATCGACTGCGCACTTCGATCCAATTGTCCGGTGGCATCCGACAGGAGTCAAAATCGGGGCGAGCCGGGCCGGGCGTCTACTGCAGCCGCGCCGTGGCTTCGGAGCGCGAAATCTGCGCGCTGCGCGGCTCGCCGAGGCGCGGAAGCAACTGGAGGGTCCTCACGAATCCCCGCGACGCGGGCGATGGGTGCGGACGCGAGCGCCGTGCGGCTCGCGCCGGCCGGGGCTGAATCGCGCCGTCCAGTGCCCGTCGATCGGACAGGCGTGACGATTGGGCGGCGCCCTCCTGCGAGCCTCGGGGACTGGCCCCTGTACGGTTCGCGGGCGCTAGCGCGTCGGGGCGCCAGCGTCTGGGCGGTCCGCCCCGGCCGCTTCCAGCGTGGGAGCGTCGGAACTGCCAAGTTCGGCGGTCCCCGCCCCGGGATCCGTGGACCGGTCGACCGCGAGCTTGACGAGGTTCGGCCCCTCGGGACACCCGGTGCCCGGGGCCGCTCCCGTCGCGCCAGCGGCGCCGCCGGCGCCGGCGGCCGGACCGAGAGCCAGGGCCAGCGACAGCGGCCGAAAGTCCTCGCTCTCGAGCTGGACGAAGTAGTAGAACCGGCTCGTCGTTGGGGGCAGCGGGACGACATCCGAGCGGGCGTCCTCCTCCGCCTCGAGACGGAGGCGCTCCACGCCACCCCCCCACACGCGAAGGTACACGGCCTCCTGACCGGAGACCCTCGGCACCCGCACGCCCAGACGTCCGCACAGAGAGGTGCGGCGCTCGCGGGCTTCCTCCCTGAGCACGTACCGGAATGGCCCGTGCCCCTCTCGCTTGCTGGCGAGTTCGAGCCAGTCCTGGCGGCACACCTCCAGCGACGTCATGACGTCCGTGCGACCGGCAAAGGGCCGCCCTTCTCGCGTGCGCTGGCGCTCCCGCACGCGGTCGAGTGCGACGGCCGCCTCCTGGCGCAGGGCGCCGATGTCCTCGAGCCGCGCCGCGGCCGCCGGCGTGATCGTCTCGCGCCAGCGCGGACCGCGGGATCCCCGCGGGGCGGGGAAGTCGGTCCGGAACTCCCGGGACGCAGCGCACCGTAAGGCGTGGCCAAGCATCCAGCGGACGTCGTCGAACATCGGGTGCTCGGGCGCGAGCGTCTGGGCCGAGGCGAGCACCTCCAGGGCTTCGTGCGCGCGCGCCTGCGCGAGGAGGACCGCGCCGAGGCTGCCCAGGGCGGTCGCGGCCGGTGGATGGAGGTACTTTGGAACGGCACGGGCCAGCTGGCCCTGCGCATTACCCGACCGGTCAGACACGACGAGCCTGGGGGACGTCCGGTCAAGCTTGGCCTCGACGATCGACACGGCACGGCGGGCGTTCCACTCCGCCTCGCGAGCGTGCATCAGAGTGGGCTCGCGGGAGAGGACTCCGTCGGCCGCCGCGAGACGCCACTGCCAGAAGACGCGGGCAAACTGGTTCAGCGCCGCGGTGTTCGTGGGATCGCGTTTGAGCGCTTCCTGGTACTCGTGGAGCGAGAGCTGGAGGAAAGCCGCGGCGACCTCGCCCGGGTGATTCCGTGGCGCAGCCTCCGCGGCGCCTCGGGCCTGCTGGCGGGGCGTCGTCCCCGTCGCTGTTTCGGCCGGGGCCTCGGTCCGAACGT
>DATAFX010000152.1:0-19934 GCA_036257195.1 Candidatus Methylomirabilota bacterium
GGGGCAGTTCGCGGCCGGCGACGCGGTGGGGGTGCGCGACGCGGACGGGCGCGAGTTCGCGCGGGGCATCGTGAGCTGCGCCGCTCGCGAGCTCGAGCTCCTGCGGGGCGCCAAGACGGCGGACATCGAGCGCCTGCTCGGATACCGGGTGACGGACGAGGTCATCCACCGTGACAACCTCGTCATCCTCTGACCCCTCTGACCCCTCTGACCCCGTGATACTCTAGGGCCGTGGCGGCGATCGATGTGCGCGACCTGGTCGAGACGCGCGCCCGGGCCGCGCGCGAGGCCGCCCGGACCGTGGCCCTCGCCAACGCGCGCGTGAAGAGCGAGGCCCTCCTCCAGATGGCGCGGGGCGTCGAGGAGAAGTCCCCCGCGATCCTCGAGGCGAACCGCGCGGATCTCGAGCGCGTCCGGGGCCAGGGCCACCCGCGGGCCTTCCTCGATCGCCTGACGCTCACGGACGCCCGAGTCGAGGCCATGGCCACCGGGATCCGCCAGGTCGCCGCGCTGCCGGATCCCGTCGGCGAGACCATCCGCGGCTGGCGGCGGCCGAACGGGATCGAGATCCAGAAGGTCCGGGTGCCGCTCGGCGTCGTCGGGTTCATCTACGAAAGCCGCCCGAACGTGACCGCCGACGCGGCCGCCCTCTGCGTCAAGAGCGGGAACGCCTGCGTGCTGCGCGGGGGGCGCGAGGCGCTCGAGTCGAACGGCGTCATCGCGGCGATCCTCGCCAAGGGCCTCGAGAAGGCGGGCCTGCCGGCGGAGGCGCTCGGTTTCATCGACGTGCCGGACCGCGAAGCCGTCGAGATCCTCATCACGCTCGACCGGTATGTCGACCTCATCGTGCCGCGCGGCGGAGAGGCGTTCGTGCGCATGGTGGCGGAGCGCGCCACGATCCCGATCCTCAAGCATGACAAGGGGCTCTGCCACGTCTACGTCGACGACGCCGCCGATCTCCAGATGGCGGCCGACATCGCGGTCAACGCGAAGGCCCAGCGCCCCGGCGTGTGCAACGCCATGGAGACGCTCCTGGTCCACGCGGACGCCGCGCCGGCGTTCCTGCCTGCGGTCGCCGGGCGCTTCCGCGCCGCGGGCGTCGAGCTCCGGGGCTGCCCCCGCACCCGCGAGCTCGTCCCGGAGGCCGGCCCGGTGACCGATGCCGACTGGGACACCGAGTACCTCGACCTCGTCCTCTCCGTCCGGGTCGTCCCGACGTTCGAGGAGGCGGTCGCGCACGTCCGGCGGCACGGCTCCGGGCTGGCGGAGGCCATCGTGACCCGGGACTACCTCCGGGCGCGACGCTTCGTGGCGGAGGTCGACGCCGCCTGCGTGCTGGTCAACGCCTCGACACGGCTCGTCGACGGCAACCAGTTCGGCATGGGCGCGGAGCTGGGGATCTCCACGTCGAAGCTCCACGCCCGGGGCCCGGTCGGCGTCGAGGAGCTCACCACGACCAAGTTCGTGGTCACGGGCTCCGGCCAGATCCGCGAGTAGCCGTGGCGGGAGCCTGCTCCTGAGGCGCCGCCGATGGCGGAGTCGCGGCTCGGTATCCTGGGCGGCACGTTTAACCCGATCCATCTGGGGCACCTGGTCCTCGCGGAGGCGTTCCGCGAGCGCCTCGCGCTCGACCGCGTCCTGTTCGTTCCGGCGGGGAGGCCGCCGCACAAGCCGGGCGGCGGCCTCGTCTCCCCCCTCCACCGCTACGCGATGGTGAGCCTGGCCGTGGCGGGCCATCCGGGCTTCGTCGCCTGCCCGGTCGAGGTCGAGCGCGACGGGCCGTCATACTCGGCCGACACCGTCGAGGCCCTGGCCGGCGACTGGCCGGGCGCGCGATTGTTCTTCCTCATGGGGAGCGACACCTTCCTCGACCTGCCCACCTGGCGGACGCCGGAGCGGCTTGGCGTTTTCGCGACGCTCGCGGTGGGACACCGGGCCGGCGGCGCTTTCGATCCGGAGGGTGACGGAGCGCGGGCCGTCCTCCGGCGGCTCGGCCGGACCGGCTGGCGCCGGGTGCCGCCGACCGCCGCGGAAACGCTCGCCCCCGGCGAGTGCGTGCTCGTCGAGACGCGGTCGGTCGCCGTCTCGGCGCGGGAGATCCGACAGCGTCTCGCTGCCGGCGAGAGCGCGCGGTACCAGGTGCCGCTGGCGGTGGCCGAGTACATTGGCGATCACCGTCTCTACCGGGAGTCCGCCTAGGGTGCCCGACTCCGCCGCCGAGAAGGCCCAGCTGTCGGCGCGCGCGGCGCTCGACAAGCGGGCGCAGGCCCTCCAGCTTCTCGACCTCGCCGCCCTGTCTGGGATCGCCGACTACTTCGTCCTCTGCACCGGCTCGTCGACGACCCATGTCGAGACGATCGCGGAGGCGATCGAGACGGCGCTCAAAGCGGCGGGCCATCGCGTCCTCCATCGCGAGGGCGTGGCCGCGTCGGGCTGGGTGCTCCTCGACTACGGCGACGTCGTGGCGCACGTCTTCCTGCCCGACACGCGAGCCTTCTACGCGCTCGACCGCCTGTGGGGCGACGCCCCCGAGGTGCCCATCGAGGCCTGAGCCCCAGCCGCCGGCCGCGGATCACAGGCCGCCGGCCGTCGCCACAGGCCGCCGGCCGTCGGATAGACTCCCGATGCGAGCCGAAGCGAGCCTGGGAAGCGCCGCGGCTGGACACCCCGAGGAGCGCGTGTTAGCGTGACCCAACGCGCCGGGGCGCGCCAGGGTCCCGCGACCCCGAGGAGGTGGTTCCGCGATGGCGACCAAGATCGGACAGCACCGGCTGAAGGAGTTGCGCGAGGTGCTGCAGGCCAAGCGCCGCCAGCTCGAGGACGAGGTCGGCCGGAGCGCGCTCTACGAGAAGGGCCTCGACGACGACGCGACCAAGGATCTCGGCGACCAAGCCAACACGGCGTACACGCGCGAGTTCCAGTTCGAGCTGGGCAACGGCGACCGCCGGCTCCTGCGCGAGGTCCTAACCGCGCTCCGAAAGCTCGACGAGGGCGGCTTCGGCGAGTGCGAGCGGTGCGGGGAGCCCATCGGGGAGAAGCGGCTCGAGGCGCTGCCCTTCGCGCGCTACTGCATCGACTGCCAGCGCCGGCTCGAGCGCGAGGACAAGACCGCCGCCGGCTGAGCCCGGCTCGCCGGGGGGCCCCCGCCATGGCCCTCGCCCTCGCGCGCTGGTTCGATCCCCTCCTCGATCTCGTCTTCCCGGCCGTCTGCCCCGTCTGCCTGGCCCGGTCGGACGACCCGGCCCGCCGTCCGTTCTGCGCGTCGTGCTGGGTAGCCCTCCCGATCGGGCTCGAGCCCGGCTGCTCCGTGTGCGGAGAGCCCTTCCCGGGGCTCGCGGGGCTCCTGCCCTGCGACGCGTGCCGGCGGGGGCCGCCCCCCTACGCGTTCGCCCGCGCCGTCGCTCGGTACCAGGACGGGATGCGCGAGGCGATCCACGCGCTGAAGTACGGGCGCCGCCCGGTCCTGGCCACGCCCCTCGGGCAGCTCCTGGCGGAGGCGGGGCCGCGCGCCCTGCCGGTCCCGCCTGAGGACTGGGCGGACGGGCTGGTCCCGGTGCCGCTCCATCCAGCCCGGCTCGCCGAGCGCGGGTTCAACCAGGCCGCGCTCCTCGCCGCGCCGTGCGCGGCCCGCTGGCGCCTGCCGGTCCTCGAGCGCGCGCTTCGCCGTACGCGTCCGACCTTGCCCCAGACGGACCTCGACGCAGAGGCGCGCCGCGCCAACGTCCGGGACGCGTTCCGGGTCCTGCGTCCGCGGGAGGTCCGGGACCGGCGCCTGCTCCTCGTCGACGACGTGCTCACCACTGGCGCGACGGTCAGCGCGGCGGCGCGCGCCCTTCGCGAAGCGGGCGCGACCGCGGTCGGCGTGCTGACGCTCGCCCGGGTCGCGCCACGATGAGTCCCCTCCGGGGTCGCCGCCGGAACGGCTGCCGGAGCGCAGGCTGCGTTGACCGCCCCCCGGCGGCACCCTATAATCATCGATAATCCGCGACGTTCCTGACAACCAACAGCCGGGGTCCCTGGGGCCAGAGGAGACGGGAGCAATGGCGCTCAAGGTGGGCATCAACGGGTTCGGTCGGATCGGCCGGGTGTTCTTCCGCGCCGCGTGGGGGACCCCGGGGTTCGAGGTCGTGGCGGTGAACGACCTAACCGACGCGCCCACCCTGGCGCATCTCCTCAAGCACGACTCGGTTCACGGGACCTTCGGGCCGGAGGTGGTCGCCAAGGGCGACGCCATCTTCGTGGACGGCCGGCCGATCCGCGTGCTGGCCCAGCGGGATCCGGGGAGCCTCCCCTGGCGGGAGCTCGGGGTCGACGTCGTGGTCGAGTCGACGGGGCGCTTCGTCGACCGCGCGAGCGCGGGGAAGCACCTGGAGGCGGGGGCCCGGAAGGTCGTCATCACGGCGCCCGCGAAGGACCCGGACGTGACGCTGGTCCTCGGGGTGAACGAGCAGGCCTACGATCCCCAGAAGCACCACGTCGTCTCGAACGCGTCCTGCACGACCAACTGCCTGGCCACGGTCACCAAAGTGCTGCTCGATCGCTTCGGCGTGCGCCGCGGATACTGCACGACCGTCCACTCGTACACGAACGACCAGCCGATCCACGACTTCCCGCACAAGGACCTCCGGCGAGCCCGGGCAGGGGCGGTGTCCATGATTCCCACCACCACCGGCGCCGCCAAGGCGGTGGGACTGGTCCTCCCGTCCCTCAAGGGGAAGCTGGACGGCATCGCGATCCGGGTCCCGACGCCAAACGTATCGGTCGTCGACCTCACGGCCGAGCTCGAGCGGTCCGCCACGGCCGACGAGATCAACGAGGCGTTCCGCGCCGCCGCGGCGGGGCCGCTGAAAGGCATCCTTGCCTACACGGACGAGCCGCTGGTGTCGATCGACTTCAACGGCGACTCGCACTCCTCCATCGTGGACGGGCCGTCCACGTCGATGGTGGAAGGTTCCCTCGTGAAGGTGCTGGCCTGGTACGACAATGAGTGGGGCTACTCGAGCCGCGTCCGCGACCTGGTCGCCTACATGGGGCGGACCCGGTAGGCGCCCAGGGCGCGCCAGGCCAGTCGCCAAGCCGATCGAAGGACGGCCTGCGGCTCCCGCGTCCCCCACCATGCCCAAGCGCACGATCGAGGACCTCGACCTCCGGGGCCGCCGGCTCTTCGTGCGCGTCGACTTCAACGTCCCGCTCGGGCGTGACGGCGAGGTGAGCGAGGATGCGCGGATCCGCGCGGTGCTGCCCACGCTCCGCCACGCGCGGACGCGGGGGGCGCGCGCGGTCGTCGTCGCCTCGCATCTCGGGCGGCCCAAAGGTGGGCCGGAGGCGAAGCTCTCGCTGGCTCCCGTCGCCCGGCGGCTCGGCGCGCTCCTGAGCGAGACGGTGCCGCTGGCCCCCGACTGCGTGGGGGCTGCGGTCGAGGCCCAGGCCGGTGCCCTCCCGCCGGGAGGCGTGCTGCTCCTCGAGAACCTCCGCTTCCACTCGGGCGAGGAGACGAACGATCCCGAGTTCGCGCGGGCGCTCGCGCGGCTCGGCGACGTCTACGTGGACGACGCCTTCGCCGCCGCGCACCGGGCGCACGCCTCGACCGAGGGGATCACGCGTCACCTCCGGCCGGCCGTGGCCGGGCTCCTCATGAAGCAGGAGCTCGCCGCCCTCGCGCGGATCTTCGACGCCCCGGGGCGCCCGCTCGTGGCCATCCTCGGGGGCGCCAAGGTTTCCGACAAGCTCGCTCTGATCGAATCGCTCCTGGGCCGGGTCGATCGCCTGCTCGTGGGGGGCGGCATGGCGTTCACGTTCCTCCGGGCCCAGGGCTACGAGGTCGGGCGGTCGCTCCTCGAGGCCGACCTGGTGGCGACGGCGCGCGGCCTCCTCGACCAAGCTCGGGCGCGGCGCGTGGACTTGCGGCTGCCCGTCGACACGGTCGTCGCCGCGTCCCCCGACGCCGCCCAGGGCCGGGTCGTTGACAGCAGCGCGATCCCGGCCGACCTCATGGGGCTCGACATCGGTCCAGCGACCGTCCGGCACTTCGCGGACGCGCTCCGAGGCAGTCAGACCATCGTCTGGAACGGTCCGATGGGCGTCTTCGAGCGAGCCCCGTTCGCGGCCGGGACGCTCGGGCTCGCCCGGGCGGTGACTGACACTCCCGCGCTGTCGGTGATCGGCGGCGGGGACACGGTGGCCGCGGTCCAGGCGGCGGGCGTGGCCGACCGGATCGGCTATCTCTCCACGGGCGGCGGGGCGTTCCTGGAGTACCTGGAAGGGCGGGCGCTGCCGGGCGTGGCCGCGCTGGACGACGCCTGATGGCCGCCCAATGACGGAGGGGGTCGTGCCGCGCACGCCGGTGATCGCGGGCAACTGGAAGATGCACACCACACTCGCGGAGGCGCGCGGGCTGGCGGCGGCGGTCCGCGACGGCTGCCGTGGGCTCACCGAGATCCGGGTCGCCGTGTGCCCGCCCTTTACCGCGCTGGCGGCCGTCGTCGAGGTGCTGGCCGGCTCGACCATCCTTGTCGGCGCCCAGGACGCGCACTGGGAGGCGGGCGGGGCCTTCACGGGGTCGGTGTCGCCCGCGCAGATCTGGGATGCCGGCGCCCGGCTCGTTCTCCTGGGGCACTCCGAGCGACGCCACGGACTCGACGAGACGGACGCGATCGTACGGCGCAAGGTGACGGCCGCGCTCGCCCAGGGGCTCACGCCCCTCGTGTGCGTCGGTGAGACGGCGGCGGAGCGTGCCGGCGGGCAGACGCTCGCCGTCGTCAGCCGCCAGCTGGAGGTCGCCCTCGGCGATCGGCCGACCTCGGAGATCGGAGGCGCCTGGCTCGCCTACGAGCCCGTGTGGGCGATCGGGACGGGACAGACGGCCACGCCCGCCCAGGCCGCTGAGGTCCATGGCCAGCTCCGCGCGGCGCTCGGGCGCCTGGCCGACCCGACCGTCGCCGCCGGGTGCCCTATCCTCTACGGCGGGAGCGTCAAGCCCGAGGTCACGCCGGCCCTCATGGCGGAGCCGGATATCGACGGGGCCCTGGTGGGCGGCGCGAGCCTCAAGGCGCCCGATTTCATCGGCATTGTGCGGGCGGGCTTGGAGGCCAAGGGGCGGGCCGGGGTGGCGACCCGCTGAGCCACGTGACGGCATTCATCCGCGACGGCCGCCCGGGCGACGGGCGGTGGTGCGATCGAGACGGGAGGCTGGACGCGCGTCACGCGCCCCGGCGGCCCGAGTGAGGAGCCAACCGTGTACTACGCGTTAGTTGTCATGCACACCCTCGTGTGCCTCGCCATCATCGGGATCGTGCTGCTCCAGGCCGGCAAGGGCGCCGACATCGGCTCGGCGTTCGGCGGCGGCGGGAGCCAGGCCGTCTTCGGCTCCATGGGCACGCCGACGATCCTGGGCAAGATCACGACCGGGGTCGCGATCGTGTTCATGATCACCTCGTTCAGCCTGGCGAAGCTGTCGTCGCGGCCGACCTCGGTCGTGCCGGCGACCGCGCCGGCGCCCGCGGCGGAAGCTCCGGCGCCCGGCGCGCCGGCGGCGTCGCCCGCCGTGCCCAAGTAGCCGAGACCGCGCTCGGGCCACGGTGACACGATCGGTACACCGCGCGGAGGGAGGCTCATGAGGTCCATCGGCGCTCTACTCCTCGCGGTCCTGGGCCTGCTCCTCCCGGGTTCCGCCCCGGCCCAGCCGGCCGGGGCGCCGGCCGGCCAGAAGGTCACGGCCGCCCACGGGTTCTCGATGTACGGGGACCTCAAGTACCCCGCGGGCTTCCGGCACTTCCAGTACGTCAGCCCCGAGGCCCCGAAGGGCGGCGACGTCAAGCTCGCGGCCATCGGCACCTTCGACACGCTGAATCCCTTCGTCCTGAAGGGGGTGCCGGCGGCCGGGATCGGCGGCGTGTTCGACACCCTGACCGTGCAGTCGGACGACGAGCCGTTTTCCGAGTACGGGCTCATCGCCGAGACGATCGAGATCCCGGCCGACCGCTCGTGGGTCGCCTTCACCCTGCGCCATCAGGCGCGCTTCCACGACGGGAGCCCCATCACGGTCGAGGACGTGATCTGGACGTTCGAGGCGCTCAAGACGAAGGGGCGCCCGTTCTACCGGGCCTACTACGCGCAGGTCACCAAGGCCGAGAAGGTGGGAGAGCGGAAGGTGCGCTTCGCGTTCGGGCCCGGTGACAATCGCGAGCTGCCCCTGATCGTCGGCCAGCTCCCCGTCCTCTCGCGCGCGTACTGGAGCCAGCGGGACTTCGAGAAGACGACGCTCGAGCCGCCGCTCGGCAGCGGGGCCTACCGGGTGGAGTCCCTCGACGCCGGCCGCTCCATTACGTACCGGCGGGTGAAGGACTACTGGGCGGTGAAGCTCCCGGTGAGCGTCGGCCGGGAGAACTTCGACTCGATCCGCTACGACTACTACCGGGACTCCACGGTCGCGATCGAGGCGCTCAAGGGCGGCGAGTACGACTTCCGCGTGGAGAACGTGGCGAAGAACTGGGCGACCGCGTATGCCACGCCAGCGGTGGCGCGTGGCGTTCTCAAGAAGGAGGAGATCCCGAACGAGGTCCCGACCGGCATGCAGGGATTCGCGTTCAATATCCGCCGGCCGATCTTCCAGGATCCCCGAGTGCGGCGTGCGCTGGCCTACGCGTTCGACTTCGAGTGGAGCAACAAGAACCTGTTCTATGGTGCCTACACGCGGACCCGGAGCTACTTCTCGAACTCGGAGCTCGCCTCGAGCGGGCTCCCGAGCGGCGAGGAGCTGAAGATCCTGGAGCCCTTCCGGGGGAAGATCCCCGATGAGGTCTTCACCAAGGAGTACCAGCCGCCGGCGACGGACGGGAGCGGCAACATCCGGGACGGCGTGCGGGAGGCGTTGCGACTCCTCGGCGAGGCCGGTTGGACCGTCAAGGGCCAGAAGCTGGTCAACGCCCGCGGGGAGCCCATGCAGTTCGAGATCCTGCTCAACGACCCAACGTGGGAGCGAATCGCGCTGCCCTTCGCGAAGAACCTCGAGCGGCTCGGGATCGCCGCGCGCGTCCGGGTCGTCGACGCGGCCCAGTACGAGAAGCGACAGGACGACTTCGACTTCGACGTGATCGTCGGTCTCTGGCCGGAGTCGCTCTCTCCCGGCAACGAGCAGCGCGAGTTCTGGGGATCCCAGGCCGCCGGTGAGCCCAGGAGCCGGAACCTCGTGGGCATCAAGGACCCGGTCGTGGACCGGCTCATCGACCTGGTGATCCAGGCGCCGGACCGGCCTGGTCTGGTGGCCCGGACCCGTGCGCTCGACCGCGTTCTGCTCTGGGGGCACTACCTCATTCCCCACTGGCACATCCGAGCGTTTCGCGTCGTCTACTGGGACAAGTTCGGGCGGCCCGCCGTCGCGCCCAAGAACGCGCTGGGGTTCGATACCTGGTGGGTCGACGCGCAGAAGGAGGCGGCCCTCGCTCGCCGCAAGGGCGAGATCTCCAAGTAGCCACGGCGCGCGCCGATGCTCGCCTACCTGATCCGCCGCCTCCTGCTGTTCGTCCCCACGCTCTTCGGCATCATGATCGTCAACTTCATCATCGTCCAGGCCGCGCCGGGCGGGCCCGTCGAGCTGACCATCTCCCGCTTGCGAGGCGAGGCCGTGGAGGCGACGGCGCGGGCCGGAGGCTCCGGTGGCGGCGAGACCCGTGCGGGGCCGAGCGGACCGGTCGGCGGCGTGACCGACAAGTACCGCGGCGCCCGCGGCATCGATCCGGAGCTGATCCGCCAGCTCGAGCGCCAGTACGGCTTCGACCGCCCCGCTCCCGAGCGGTTCGTGCGCATGATCCGGAGCTACCTCGCGTTCGACTTCGGCTCGAGCTTCTTCCGGGATCGCCGCGTCATCGACCTGATCGTCGAGAAGCTGCCGGTGTCGGTCTCGCTCGGCTTGTGGACGACGCTGGCCATCTACCTCGTGTCGATCCCGCTCGGGATCGCCAAGGCCGTGCGCGACGGCTCGAAGTTCGACGTCTGGACTAGCGGCGTCGTCATCCTGGGCTACGCCATCCCCGGTTTTCTGTTCGCCATCCTGCTGATCGTCCTGTTCGCCGGCGGGAGCTTCCTTGACTGGTTCCCCCTACGCGGGCTCACCTCCGACCACTGGCGGGAGCTGAGCTGGCCGGCCCGGATCGTCGACTACTTCTGGCACATCACGCTGCCGATCGTCGCGCTCCTCGTCGGCGGGTTCGCTACGCTCACCATGCTGACCAAGAACTCCTTCCTCGAGGAGATCAACAAGCAGTACGTGATCACCGCGCGCTCGAAGGGCCTGACGAAGCGCCGCGTGCTCTACGGCCACGTCTTTCGCAACGCGATGCTGATCGTGGTGGCCGGCTTTCCCGCCGCCTTCGTAGGGATCCTGTTCACGAGTTCCCTCCTGATCGAGGTGATCTTCTCGCTCGATGGGCTGGGGCTCCTCGGCTTCGAGGCGGCGATCAATCGCGACTACCCGGTCATGTTCGGGGCCCTCTACATCTACACGATCGTGGGACTCCTCCTGACCCTGATCAGCGACCTCACCTACGTCGCCGTCGACCCGCGCATCGACTTCGCCAGCCGGGAGACGTGACGGGTGCTCTCACACCGGGTCGGCCGGCGCCTGAGCCCGTTGACGCGGCGGCGCCTCCTGAACTTTCGGGCGAACCGCCGCGGCTTCTGGTCCCTGTGGATCTTCGCCGCGCTGTTCGGGGTGAGCCTCGTGGCCGAGATGGTCGCGAACGACCGCCCGTTGATGGTCAAGTTCGACGGGCGGCTCTACTTCCCGATCGTGAAGACCTATCCGGAGACGACGTTCGGCGGCGTGTTCCCCACCGAGGCGGTGTATCGTGACCCGGCCGTCGCCGCGATGATCCGCGAGAACGGCTGGCTCCTCTGGCCGCCCATTCCGTTCCGCTACGACACCATCAACTACGAGCTGCCGGTGCCGGCGCCGGCCCCGCCGTCCCGGGTCAACTGGCTGGGGACCGACGACCAGGGGCGCGATCTCGCCGCCCGGCTGATCTACGGCTTCCGGATCTCCGTCCTGTTCGGGCTCACCCTGACGCTGCTCAGCTCGGTCATCGGAGTCGTCGCCGGCGCGGTCCAGGGGTACTTCGGCGGGCTGACGGACCTCCTCTTCCAGCGAGTCATCGAGATCTGGTCGGGCCTGCCGGTGCTCTACCTCCTCATCATTCTCGCCAGCATCGTCGAGCCGACGTTCGGGTGGCTCCTCGGGCTCATGCTACTCTTCAGCTGGATGTCGCTCGTCGGCGTGGTCCGCGCCGAGTTCCTCCGCGCGCGCAACTTCGACTACGTGCGCGCGGCGCGCGCGCTCGGCGTCCCGAACGGGGTCATCATGTTCCGGCACGTGCTGCCGAACGCGATGGTCGCCGCGCTGACGTTCGTGCCATTCAGCCTGAGTGGCTCCATCACGACCTTGACGTCTCTCGACTTCCTCGGGTTTGGCCTTCCGCCGGGCTCGCCGTCCCTCGGCGAGATCCTGGCCCAGGGCAAGGCGAACCTCCAGGCTCCGTGGCTCGGCATCACCGGGTTCGTCGTCCTGGCCGCGATGCTGAGCCTCCTGGTTTTCATCGGCGAGGCCGTGCGGGACGCGTTCGACCCCCGGAAGACGGCCTGATGGTGACGGCGCCCCTCCTGGCGGTCCGTGACCTGTCGGTGTCGTTTGACATGCCCGGCGGCGAGGTGCGCGCGGTGCGCCAGGTGTCGTTCGACGTCGCGAAGGGGCAGACCGTGGGGCTCGTCGGCGAGAGCGGCTCGGGCAAGTCGGTCACCGCGCTGTCCATCCTCCAGCTCCTGCCGTATCCGAGGGCCCGTCACCCCTCCGGGAGCATCGTCTTCCAGGGGGAGGAGCTCCTGGGAGCCGCCGAGCCGACCCTCCGGCAAGTGCGCGGCAACCGGATCGCGATGATCTTCCAGGAGCCGATGACGTCCTTGAACCCGCTCCACACCATCGAGAAGCAGGTCAACGAGGTCCTGTTCGTCCACAAGGGCCTCGACCGGCGGGCGGCGCGGGCGCGAACCGTGGAGCTCCTCCACCTGGTCGGCCTGCCCGAGGCCGAGCGGCGGCTCGACGCCTACCCGCACCAGCTCTCGGGCGGCCAGCGCCAGCGGGTGATGATCGCCATGGCGCTCGCCAACGAGCCCGACCTCCTCATCGCGGACGAGCCGACGACGGCGCTCGACGTCACCATCGAGGCGCAGATCCTGAAGCTCCTGCGGGACCTTCAGGCGCGGTTCGGCATGGCGCTCCTCCTGATCACGCACGACCTCGGCGTCGTCCAGAAGATGGCCGATCGGGTCTCGGTCATGAGTCAGGGTGAGATCGTGGAGGCGGGCTCGACCGCCGAGATCTTCGAGCGGGCCCGGCACCCGTACACGCGGCGCCTCCTGGCCGCCGAGCCGGCGCCCCGGGAATCCCGCGGGGGCGGCGACGCGCCGGTCGTCATGACGGCCGAGGCCATCCGAGTCTGGTTCCCGGTCAAGGCCGGGGTGCTGCGGCGCACGGTCGACCACATCAAGGCGGTGGACGGGGTGAGCGTCACGATCCGCGAGGGCCGGACGGTCGGCGTGGTGGGGGAGAGCGGCTCGGGCAAGACCACGCTGGGGCTGGCCCTCCTCCGGCTCCTCCGGAGCGACGGGCGGATCCAGTTCCTGGGGCGCGACCTGCAGAGCCTGGGCACCCGCGCGCTGCGCCCGCTTCGCAAGGAGATGCAGATCGTCTTCCAGGATCCGTACGGGTCGCTCTCCCCGCGGCAGTCGGTCGCCCAGATCGTCGGGGAAGGCCTCGGCGTCCACCACGTCGGGCGGACCCTCGAGGAGCAGGACGCTCTGATCGCCCAGGCGCTGGCCGAGGTCGGGCTCGACCCGGAGGTGCGGGACCGTTACCCCCACGAGCTCTCGGGGGGTCAGCGCCAGCGGGTCGCGCTCGCCCGGGCGCTCGTGCTCAAGCCCCGGCTGATCATCCTCGACGAGCCGACCTCCGCGCTCGACCGGTCGATCCAGGCGCAGATGATCGATCTCCTGCGCGACCTCCAGGCGCGCCACCGGCTCGCCTACCTCTTCATCAGCCACGACCTCCGGGTGATCCGCGCGCTCTCCGATGAGGTCATCGTGATGCGCGCCGGCGAGGTCGTCGAGCGCGGGCCGACCGCCGACATCTTCGAGCGGCCGGCCCACCCCTACACGCGGGCGCTCATCGCCGCGGCGCTCGACCTCGAGGTGGTCGAGGCCGACGCCGTCGCCAGCTGAGATGGCGGGCTAGGAACCGTCGCGCCGATGCGGTTGACCAAGATGCTCCTCCTCGCGGCGCCGACACTCGTGAGCCTCGTGCTCCTCCAGTCGTACTTCTGGGTGCCGACGTTCGAGAACCAGGCCCGCGGCGACCCCGGGCGCCTCACCCGCTTCATCAGCAGCTCCATCGGGGACGCGGTGTACCTGAACCCGACGATCTCGGCGGACTCGGCCTCGAGCGAGATCGACCTGCTGGTCTTCGACGGGCTGATCGACCGGGACCTCGACCTTTCGTTCCGGGGCCGCCTCGCGGAATCCTGGCAGATCTTCGAGGAGGCCTATCTCTTCGCCGACCCGGCCCTCCGGCTTCCCGACGGGACTCCGGCGGCCCCCGAGGCGCTCCTGGCCCGCCTCCGGGCCTCGCAGGCGGCCGGAGCGCCGGCGCTCCAGGCCGTCGAGGCAATGACCGTGCTGCCGGCCGAGACCAGCACCGTGCAGATCGCGCCGCCCGCGCCCGCCCGCCGCCCCGGCGCTGCGGCCCCGCCCGCACCGCCGCCGATCTCCGTCGGCGTCCGCCGCCCGCCGCGTCTCAAGTTCACTCTGCGCGCGGTGGACCAGGACTTCTTCGTGAACCTCGATCGGCTGCTCGGGGGATACGTCGAGAAGCTCGACCGACTCCGCTACGTCACCGCGCCGGACGTCGCGACAGCCCGGGCGGCGGCCGAGACACACGTCCATCCGACCGAAGAGAATCCGGTCATCGTCTTCCGGCTGCGGCGCGGGGTGCGTTTCCACGACGGGCGGGAGCTCACCGCGAAGGACGTGCGCGTCACGTACGAGACCATCATGGAGCCGCGGAGCCTCTCGCCCCGGGTGCCGGACTTCGAGCCGATCAAGACGGTGGAGACGCCGGACCCCTACACCGTCCGGGTTACCTACAAGGAGCTCTTCCAGCCGGGCTTCGAGAGCTGGAGCATGGGGATCCTGCCCGCGCACCTCGTCAGCCGGGAGGCCCTCGCCGCCGAGGCCCGCGCGGCCGGTAAGGATCCCGCGACCTTCAGCGTCCGAGATTCCGGGTTCAACCGCCGGCCGATCGGCAGCGGCCCGTTCCGGTTCGCCGCATGGGAAAGTGACGTCTCGATCCGCCTGGTCCGGAACGAGGACTACTGGAAAGGGCCAGCGAACTTCCGCGAGTACTTCATGCGGATCCTCCCGGACGTCTTGACGTCGGAGGTCGCTTTCTACGCGGGCACGGCCGACGGCTACGGCGCCCAGGCGCACCAGGTGGCGCGGCTTCAGAACGACCCCCGGTTCCACGTGAACTCGATCCTCGGCCTGGGCTACACCTACATCGGCTACAATCTACGCCGCCCGCTGCTCCAGGACGTCCGGGTGCGAACCGCCCTCGGCATGGCGATCGACGTGGACGAGATCATCCGTTACGTGCTCTACCGCCAGGGTCAGCGGACAACGGGGCCCTACCCCCAGCAGACGGCGTACTACGACCCGGACGTCACGCCCCTGCCCCACGATCCGGCGGGCGCCGAGCGGCTTCTGAACGAAGCCGGCTGGCGGAAGAACGCACAGGGAATCCTGGAGAAGGACGGGAAGCCGCTGGCGTTCACCCTCATCACGAACTCCGGAAACGAGGAGCGCCAGGCGATCATGGTGATCGCCCAGAACGCCTGGCGGCGCCTCGGGGTCAAGGTCGAGGTCCTGTCGCTCGAATGGGCGGTCTTCATCCGGGAGCGCGTGAACAAGCTCGACTTCGACGCGGTCGTGCTCGGCTGGGCGATGGGGCTCGACGCGGACATCTTCCAGATCTTCCACTCTAGCCAGACCGGTCCCCAGCAGCTCAACTTCGTCGGGTACGCGAACCCCAGGGCGGACGAGCTCATGGTCCGCATCCGACGGGAGTACGACGACGCCCGCCAGACGGCGATGGCCCGGGAGCTCCACCGGCTCATCGCCCGCGACCAGCCGTACACGTTCCTCTACGTGCGCCAGGCGCTCTCGCTGCTCGACGGGAAGATCGTCCGCATGGTCCGCCGCCCGGACGGCACGCCCGAGTACCTGCCGTTCGAGCCGAACCGCCTGGGCCGCATCAACTTCCACTTCGACCAGTGGCTGAAGACCCCGCGGCCGGTCCTGCCCCCCTTCCGGCCCGAGCTGACGGCGGGGTAGCGGGTGCTGCCGTTCCTCGCCCGCGCCTGCTGGCGGAAGCTCTGGACGCTCTTCCTGATCTCGATCGTGTCCTTCCTCGTGATCCATCTCGCGCCGGGCGCGCCCAGCCAGATCGACCCGATGAATCCGCGCTTCACCAAGGAGCAGCTCACCCGCTATCGCGCGGCGTTCGATCTCGACAAGCCGCTCTACGTCCAGTACGGGCTGTTCTACCAGCGGCTGTTCACCGGGCAGCTCCGGTCCTTCAAGGACAACCAGCCGGTCCTCCCGAAGATCGCCCAGCGCGCACGGAACAGCTTCCCGCTCTTCGTTGTGGGCACGGTCCTGGTCTGGTGCTTCGCGTTTCCGCTCGGGATCGCCACGGCCATCCGGCGGGACTCGTGGTTCGACCGCGCGATGACCGTGCTCGTGTTCGCGCTGATCTCCGTCCCCGGGTTCTACCTGTCGTACCTCGCGATCATCTTCGTCGTCGAGACCTTCCAGGTCGATGTGATCGGCATCCAGACGTTCGGCCGCGACCCGACGGGGTCGTGGACGCAGGTCATGGACCGCACGTGGCACCTGGTGCTCCCGTCGCTCCTGGGCGCCACCGCAGGCATCGCCGTGCTCTCGCGCTACGTCCGCTCCCAGATGCTCGAGGTGCTCAGCTCGGACTACGTCCGAACCGCGCGCGCCAAGGGACTCCCCGAGGACGACGTGCTGTACCGTCACGCCCTCCGGAACGGGCTCCTCCCCTTCGTCACGATGCTCGGGCTCCTGATCCCGGGGGTGATCGGAGGAAGCGTCATCTTCGAGACGATCTTCGCGTGGCCGGGGATCGGCCGGCTCAGCTATGAGGCCATCCTGGCGCGCGACTATCCGGTCGTCATCGCCCTCAACTTCGTCGCGGCGCTCCTCACCGTGGTCGGCACCCTCCTGTCGGACGTCCT
Organism: Candidatus Methylomirabilota bacterium; assembly: GCA_036257195.1. GTDB lineage: Bacteria > Methylomirabilota > Methylomirabilia > Rokubacteriales > DASRDR01 > DASRDR01. Next base: position 16,362 of record DATAFX010000152.1, read on the forward strand.
CTACATGCTGGTGGACCCGCGGATCCGCCTGTGACGTCTCAGCCGCGGGGCGAGTCGCCCGGACGCGTGGCCTGGCGGGCCTTTCGCCGGAACGGCCCGGCGGTGGTCGGCCTGACCGTGGTCCTCGGCTTCTTCCTGATCGCCCTGGCCGGGATCGCGTTGACGAAGGGGGCGCGCCCGGTCCTGGACCCGCGCGAGGTGCGGCTGCCCGACCGGCTCCAGGGGCCCTTCGCCCGGCCGAACAAGGAGTCGGTGCCGGCGGCCAGCTGGCCGCGCCTCGGCGTCTACCTCTTCGGGACCGACGAGCTCGGCCGCGACGTCTTCGCGCGGATGCTGGAGGGCGCCTTCGTGTCGCTCTCGGTGGGCTTCGTCGCCGTCGGCCTCGCGGTGGCCATCGGGATCGTCGCAGGGGGGCTCGCCGGCTACTACGGCCCGGTGCGCCTCCGGGTGGGGCCGCTCCGGCTCCTGACCGTCGACACGATCATCACGGGGCTCATCGACGTCATGCTGTCGTTCCCGGCCTTCTTCCTGATCCTGACGGTTGTGGCCATCCTCAAGCCATCGATCTGGAACATCATGATCGTGATCGGGCTGACGAGCTGGGAGGGTCCGGCGCGCTTCGTGCGGGCCGAGATCCTGTCGCTCCGAGAGCAGGAGTTCATCCAGGCTGCGCGGGCCGGTGGGGCGCGGGGCTGGCGGGTCATCGCCCGCCACCTGATCCCGAACGCCCTGGCGGCCGTCCTGGTCTCGGCGACGCTCGGCGTGGCCGCGGCCATCTTGACGGAGTCGAGCCTGTCTTTCCTGGGATTCGGGGTGCCCCCACCCGACGCGACCTGGGGGAACATCCTGGCGGACGGCAAGCGCTACATCTTCGACGCTCCGTGGCTCACCCTGATCCCGGGAACGGCCATCCTCGTCGTCGTCCTGGCCTTCAACCTCTTCGGCGAGGGGCTGCGCGAGGCCTTCAATCCCCGGCTGCGCGAGCGCTGAGGGGCCGGACACCCCCCGCGGCCTTGACAAGGCGCGTGGCCGGCCGGCAAGATACGCCCTGCGCCGAAGTGGCGGAACTGGCAGACGCGCACGTTTGAGGGGCGTGTGGGGTAACCCGTGGGGGTTCGAGTCCCCCCTTCGGCACCACTCTTCCCCTGCGCGCAGGGAGTGACGGGGCTCCGCACCGGAGCCCCGTTGTGATTTGAGGGGAGGGTCGGGGCATCGGGGCCTTGTGGCATAATGACGAGCGACGCAAGTCCTTGCCACGCATGACGCTGACGCTTCCCGTCATCCAGCCCGACGCTCTGCGGGAACCCCAGGCGCGCAAGCCGGCCTGGCTCAAGGTCCGTGCGCCCGGCGGCCGGAACTACATGCGCCTCCGGGCCCTCATGCGCGAGCGGAACCTCCACACCGTCTGCGAGGAGGCCCGCTGCCCGAACATCGGGGAGTGCTGGGAGGAACGGACGGCGACCTTCATGATCCTCGGTGACGTGTGCACCCGCCGGTGCGGGTTCTGCGCGGTGGCGCACGGCCGGCCGGAGTGGGAGGACTGGGGGGAGCCCGACCGGGTGGGCCAAACCGTCGCCGAGATGGGGCTCCAGCACGTGGTCGTGACGAGCGTTAACCGGGACGACCTGGCCGACGGCGGATCCGAGGTCTTCGCCCGGACGATCACGGCGATCCGGCGCGAGGCGCCGGCCTGCCGCGTGGAGGTCCTGATCCCGGACTTCCAGGGCTCGGTGCCGGCCCTCGACACCGTGCTCCGGGCCCGGCCCGACGTGCTCAACCACAACATCGAAACGGTGCCGCGTCTCTACCGAGAGGTCCGGCCGGGATCACGCTACGAGCGGAGCCTGGAGCTCTTCGGCCGGGCCCGTCAGCATCCGACGGCGCCCACCGTCAAGTCCGGGATGATGCTCGGCCTGGGGGAGTCGCCGGACGAGGTGCGCGCCACGATGGCCGACCTCCACCGGGCCGGCGTGGAGCTCCTGACGCTCGGCCAGTACCTCCGGCCGTCGCCCGCGCACCTCCCGGTGGTGCGCTATGTGCCGCCCGCGGAGTTCGAGGCGCTCGCCGCCGACGGCCGGGCCCTCGGGTTCCGCCACGTCGAGGCCGGCCCGCTCGTGCGCTCCTCCTATCACGCCAAGCGCCAGGTCGAGGCGGCCTGCGCGACCCCGCCCGCGGGCTGATGCAGTACGTCCCGATCCTGATGGTGTTCGCAATCTCGCTCGGGGTGGCGTGTCTCCTCGCGTACCTCCCGGCGCTCCTCGGGCCCCGGCGGCTCTCGCCGGTCAAGCTCGAGACCTTCGAGTGCGGCAAGGACGTGCTCGCTCGCCCGGAAGGGCGGTTCGCGATCAAGTTCTCGACGATCGCCATCTTCTTCATCATCTTCGACATGGAGCTGATGTTCGTCTTCCCGTGGACGGTGGTGTACCGGAGCCTCGGGCTCTACGGGTTCCTGACGATGGTCGTATACCTGGGGATCCTGATGCTGGGGCTGCTCTACGTCTGGCGGAAGGGGGGGCTCCAGTGGGAGTAGCCGACTTCTTCACGACCAGGCTCGACTCGGCGCTCGGCTGGGCCCGGAAGTACTCGATCTTCCAGTACCCGTTCGTGACGGCCTGCTGCGGCATGGAGTACATGGCCACTGCGTGCTCCCACTACGACGTCGACCGCTTCGGGGCGGGCCTCCCGCGCTTCTCGCCGCGCCAGGCCGACGTGCTCTTCGTCGTGGGCACGATCAGCCACAAGATGGCGCCGGTCCTCCGCCGGGTGTACGACCAGATGACCGAACCGAAGTGGGTGGTCGCCTTCGGGGTCTGCACCTGCACGGGCGGGTTCTACGACAACTACGCGACCGTGCAGGGGATCGACACGATCCTGCCGGTGGACGTCTACATCCCCGGGTGCCCGCCGCGCCCCGAGAGCGTGCTCGACGGCCTCATGAAGCTCCAGGACAAGATCGCCGCCGGGCGGCAGCGGTACTGAGCCCCCGGGGCGCCGGATCCCCTCCTCGCATGGACGGTGCGGACATCCTGGCGCGGCTCCAAGAGCACTTCGGCGCCGCGGTCCTCGCGTCCCACGCCGAGTACGGGGACCATACCGCGCTCGTCGATCGTGCCGCCCTCTCCGAGCTGCTGCGCTTCTGCCGGGACGACGCGGCGCTCCGCTTCGACATGCTGATGGACTTCACCGCCGTCGACTACCTCACCTACCCCGGCCGCGAGGACGCTCCGCGGTTCGAGGTCGTCTACCATCTCTACTCCGTCCCCCACAACCACCGGCTGCGGATCAAGGCGGGGGTCGAGGAGGACGACCCGGTCGTCCCGACCGCGGTGCCGCTCTGGCCGATCGCCGACTGGTTTGAGCGCGAGGTGTGGGACATGTTCGGGATCCGCTTCGCGGAGCACCCGGATCTCCGCCGCCTGCTCCTCTACGAGCAGTTCGAGGGGCACCCGCTCCGGAAGGATTACCCCGTGAGCCGGCGCCAGCCACTCATCGGCCCCCGGAACTGAGCCGGGACGTACCATGACCCCGACGCCCGAGACCGCCAGCGCGGCGCCCCGGCGCACCCAGGAGTTC
>DATAFX010000136.1:0-31882 GCA_036257195.1 Candidatus Methylomirabilota bacterium
CGATGCGAGAAGTGCAAGGTGATCCGGCGCAAGGGCGTCGTGCGGGTTATTTGCGCGAACGTGCGCCACAAGCAGCGCCAGGGCTGATGCGCGGCGGGAGAGGATAGGCGTATGGCACGCGTGGCGGGAGTGGATCTGCCCCGGGACAAGCGGGGTGAGGTGGCGTTGACGTACATCCTGGGCATCGGGCGCTCGTCGGCGCGCCGCATCCTGAGCCGGGCGGCGGTGGACCTGAACCGCCGGGTGCGGGAGTGGACCGAGGACGAGACCGCACGTGTCCGCGAAGTGATCGAGCGCGAGCAGCGGGTCGAGGGCGACCTGCGGCGCGAGGTCACCATGAACATCAAGCGGCTCATGGACATCGGCAGCTACCGCGGGATCCGACACCGGAAGGGCCTGCCCGTCCGCGGGCAGCGGACCCACACCAACGCGCGGACCCGGAAGGGGCCGCGGCGGGGGGTCGGCATTCGCAAGAAGGCCACGAGCAAGAATCCGACGACGGGGAAGGCATAGGGCGACATGGCTGAGGCGGGGACCGGCAAGCCGCGCAAGAGCGGAAAGCGGAAGGAACGGCGAGAGGTCCGGACGGGCATCGCCCACGTGCAGGCGACGTTCAACAACACGATCGTGACGCTCACCGACAAGATGGGCGGGGTGGTCGCGTGGGCGAGCGCCGGGAGCGTAGGTTTCAAGGGCTCGCGCAAGAGCACGCCGTTTGCCGCGCAGATGGCGGCCGAGTCGGCGGCGCGAAAGGCGATGGAGATTGGCCTCAAGCAGGTCGAGGTCTACGTGAAGGGCCCGGGTGCAGGTCGGGAAGCGGCGATCCGCTCCCTCCAAGCGGTGGGCTTGGAGATCACGGCGATCCACGACGTCACCCCGATCCCGCACGACGGCTGCCGGCCGCCCAAGCGCCGCCGGGTGTAGCGAGGAGGATGGGAGTTGGCCAGGTATAACGACGCGGTCTGCCGGCTGTGCCGGCGGGAGGGCCTCAAGCTCTTCCTGAAGGGCTCACGCTGCTTCACCGACAAGTGCGCCATCGAGCGCCGGAACTACCCGCCGGGCCAGCACGGCCTGGGGCGCTCCAAGCAGTCGGCGTACGGGCAGCAGTTGCGGGAGAAGCAGAAGGCCAAGCGCATCTATGGCCTGCTCGAGGGCCAGTTCCGGCGCTACTTTGCCCAGGCTGAGGGCCAGAAGGGTGTGACGGGGGAGAACCTGCTGCGCCTTCTGGAGCGTCGGCTCGACAACGTCGTCTTCCGGCTGGGCTTCGCGGCCTCCCGGGCGGAAGCGCGCCAGATGGTGGCGCACGGCCACTTCCAGGTGAGCGGGCGCCGGGTGTCCGTCCCGTCTTTCCTGGTTCGCGTAGGCGACCAGGTCCAGCTCCGCTCCGCCTCGAAGCTCCAGGAGCGGGTCACCGACAACCTGTCGGCCGGCCGGGGCCACGTGCCCCAGTGGCTCGAGCTCGCGGCGCCGGCGAAGTCCGGGACGGTCCGGAGCCTGCCGCTCCGCGACGATATCCAGATTCCGGTGCAGGAACAGCTCATCGTCGAGCTGTACTCGAAGTAAGAGGGTCGGCGAATGCCGCGGTTGATGTTCCAGCGTCCACGTCGCATCGAGTGGGAAGATCTGACGATGACCTTCGGCCGCATGACAGCGGAACCCTTCGAGAAGGGTTACGCGTTGACGGTCGGCGGCTCGCTCCGCCGGGTGCTGCTGTCGGCGATTCCCGGGACGGCGGTGGTGTGGGCCAAGATCCCCGGGGTGAGCGCTGCCGCCGAGCGCGTGCCCGGAGTGGAGGAAGACCTCGCCAACCTCCTGCTCAACCTGAAGAAGCTCGTGGTGCGGATCGCCGCCAATACCGAGACGGGGACTGCCCACCTCGACGTGCGGGGACCCAGGGCCGCCACCGGCGCCGACTTCAGCGGGGCGGGCGTCGAGGTGGTGACCTCCAACCTCCACCTGGCCAATGTATCGGCCGGTGGGCGGTTCACGCTCGACATCGGCATCCGGGCCGGCCGGGGGTACGTCTCTGCCGACCGGCACGGGGACGGGGTGCCGGCGGAGGCGATCGGCCTGGACGCGGCCTTCTCGCCAATCCGGCGCGTGAACTACCAGGTCGAGATGTCCCGGCTGGGCAACATCACCGACTACGAGAAGCTCGTGGTCGAGATCACGACGGACGGTAGCATCGCCCCGGACCACGCCTTCCTCCAGGCGTCCAAGCTGCTCCGCGACCACTTCGACCTGTTCACGCCCGCGGGGGCGGAGGAGGAGGACGACGAGCCGACGGCGGCCGCGGCCTCCGCGGAGACCACGAGGGAGGTATGAGACACAAGCGCGCTGGCTCGAAGCTCGGTCGGCTGACCGCTCATCGCTGGGCCCTGTTCCGGAACCTCCTCACCGGGCTGTTTGCCCACGAGCGGATCACGACGACCCTGGCCAAGGCGAAGGCGGTGCGGCCGCTCGCCGACCACCTGGTGACCCTCGCGAAGGAGGACAACCTACACGCGCGCCGACAGGCGCTCACCCTGGTGCCCGACGAGACGGTCGTGCGCCGGCTCTTCGACACGGTCGGCGCCCGCTACACGGACCGGCGGGGCGGGTACACGCGGATCCTCCAGATGGGGACGCGGCGGGGCGACGGCGCGCCGCTCGCGATCCTGGAACTGGTCGACCGGCCGGAGACGCCGAAGCAGAAGCCCGAGAAGGGCAAGAAGGCAGCCGAGCCCAAGGGCAAAGAGGCGAAGAAGGCCCGAAAGGCGGCCGCCGCCGCGGGGCGCGGCTAGACGCCTGCGCCGACCGGGACGACCCGAGCGCGAGGGGGGCCATCGGGCCCCCCTCGGCGTCTTGGGGGACGGGGTCGCGTCCCCCTTACCGGAGGTGCTGGCGGAAGAAGCCGAGGGTCCGGCGCCAGGCATCCTCGGCGGCCGCCCGGTCGTAGACGTCCGCGCGCTCGTCGTTGAAGAACGCGTGGTCGACGCCAGGGTAGACGTGGAACTCCGAGGACTTGCCCGCCTTCCGGATGTCGGCGTCAACCTGCCGAGCGACCGTGGGCGTCACGAAGCCGTCCCGCTCGGCGTAGAACCCGAGCACCGGCCCCTGGAGCTTTCCGTAGTCGGGCTTGACGTTCGGATGGATGCCGTAGAAGTTCACGCAGGCCCCGACCGCCGGGTTCAAGGTCGCCGCGAAGAGCGCGAGCTGGCCCCCCATGCAGAAGCCCACCACCCCGATCTTCTTCGTCGACGAGCGGGCCAGGAGGTACGTCGCGGCGCCGCGCAGATCCTTCTCGGCCTGCGCGATGTTGAGCGCCATGAAGAGTTTCCCGGCGCCGTCGGGCTCGCTGGCAGTCTTCCCGTGGTACATGTCGGGGGCGAGCGCCACGAACCCCTCCCCGGCGAACCGGTCGGCGACGTGCTTGATGTGCGGCACCAGTCCCCACCATTCCTGGATGACGAGGACGCCCGGCCCCGCCACGCTCGTCGGCGTGGCGAGGTACCCGGACGTCGTGGCCCCGTTCGATGGAAACGTCACCATGCTGCCGGTCATGCTGGGTGTCCTCCCTGCGGTTCTGCGGGCGTGCGGTCAGCCGCGTGCGCCCGCCTGCGGACCTTCACCTTGAGGATGCGCCGCTCGTCGGCGTCCACCACGGCGAGCTCGTAGTCGCCGACGGTCACGTGCTCGCCGGGCCGGGGGATGCGTCCGAGCGACGCGAGGATCAGCCCGGCGACGGTCTCGTAGTCCTTCTTGGTCGGCAGGAGCCAGTCCAGGGCCTCGTTGAGCTCTTCGATCCACATGCGGCCGGCCACCAGGTAGCTCCCATCCGGCAACCGGACGAACTGGGACGGCGTCCGCTCGCGCTCGTCCGGGATCGCGCCGACGATCTCCTCGACGACGTTGCCGACCGTCACGATGCCCTCGCTCGCGCCGTACTCGTCCACCACGACGGCGAGCTGGATCCGCCGGCGCTGCATCTCCGGCAGGAGGTCGCTGACGCGCTTGGTGGCGGGGACGTAGTGGGCGGGCCGCATGAGTGTCCGGATAGTCTCCCCGGCGGCCCCCCGGCCCAGGATGTCGAGCCCCGCGACCACGCCCACGACGTTGTCGATGCGCTCCCGGTAGATGGGCAGGCGCGAGTGTCCGCTCTCCTGGAGCTTCGCAACCGCATCGTCGATGGTCGCGTCCTCGGGGACGGCGACGACGTCGACCAGCGGGACCATGACCTCGCGAACGGACGTCTCGACGAGGTCGAAGATCCCCTCGATCATCTCCCGCTCTTCCTCGCGCACGTCCGTCGCGCCGTCCGGCTCGCGCTCGACCAGGAGGCGGAGGTCGGCCCGGGAGACGAACGGGTCGCGGCGCTCGCCGTGCCCCAGGCTCCCGAGGATCGCGCGGACGAGCAGGTTGGCGATGCCCACGACCGGAGCGAGGAGCCAGGCCACGCCCCGCAGGGGGTCGAACGTGCGGAGCGCCACGTCGGTGGCGCGGGGCTGGGTGAACGCCTTGGGGAGGATCTCGCCGAACACCAGCATCAGGGGCGTGAGGATCACCGTGGCCCACAGCGAGGCCTGCGTGCCCACCCAGGGAAGAAGGGCCGCGGTCGCCACTGCCGAGGAGACGACGTGGGCGATCGTCACCCCCATCATCGCGGTCGACAGGAGCCGCTCCGGGTGCTGGAACGCCTCCATGTAGCCGCGGGCCACGCGTGAGCCTTGCTCGGCGAGGTGGCGCAGCCGCACCCGGTTGGCGGCTAGGAAGGCAATCTCGGCGCTCGAGAAGAACGCCGAGGCCAGGAGGCACAGGAGGACGACGGCGAGGGTGGTGCCGAGGCTCACGGGGCGCCTCCCGGCCGGGCCTCGACGTCCGGCGTCGAGGTCGCTTCCGGAACCGCCGGCTTGGTCGTGGCGGGCGCCGGTAGCCGCACCAGAACCTGGAGGATGCGATTGCGGTGCATCGTCTCCACCGTGACCCGGATGCCGTTGACCTCGACGCTCTCTCCCCGATGGGGGACCCGGCCGAAGAGATCGAGCACCCACCCGCCGACCGTGTCGAAGTTTTCGTCGGGGATGGACAGCCGGGTGACGGTGTTGAAGTCGCCGATCGCCATCTTTGCGGCCACGCGCCACGTGCGCTCGTCGATGGGCTGGGCCAGGCGCTCCTCCGCCTCGAACTCGTCGCGGATCTCCCCGACGACCTCCTCCAGGAGGTCCTCGAGCGTGATGAGCCCCGCCGTTCCCCCGTACTCGTCGACCACGATGGCCATCCTGAGCTTCTTGGCCTTGAACTCGCGCAGCAGCGCGTCGGCCCGCTTCGACTGGGGCACGAAGTAGGGCGGAGCGAGGTGGGCCCGGAGGTCAAAGTCCGGCGGCAAGCCGGCGTAGTATCGGAGGAGGTCCTTCACCTGGAGGAGCCCCAGCACGTGGTCCAGGCTGCCCTCGTAGACGGGGACCCGGTGGTGGAGGTTCGCCCGGATGGCCGGAAGAAGCCGGTCGGGCGGGGTCGCGACGTCGATCCCGAAGACGTCCGTGCGCGGGACCATGACTTCGGCCACGCTCGTCTCGCCCAGCTCGAAGACGCCGTGGATCATCTCGCGCTCCGTGCGCTGGACGACCCCCTCCTGGTGCCCGACCTCGACCAGGGTGCGGAGCTCGGCCTCCGTGATCGCCGCCTTAGCCACGCCCTCCCCGTCCGTCGCCCGGGAGACCAGGCGAGTGAACGCCCCCAGGAGGAGCCGGACGGGTGTGAGCAGCCACTGGAGCGCCAGCACCGGACGCGCCACCAGCAGGCCGAAGCGGTGCGGGATGCCGACCGCGATCGTCATCGGGAGCACCTCGCCGAAGACGACGATGAGGAACACCATGACGGGGATCGCGATCGCGATCCCGCGGGGGCCCAGGAGGGTGGTGGCCACCTGCGTCGCGAGCGCCGACGCGGCGATGTTCACGAGGGTGATGCCGACGAGGAGCGTGATCAGAAGGTCGCGCGGATCGCGGAGGACCCGCGCGAGCAACGCATGCCCCGGGGACTCCTCGGGCTCGAGATGCGCGCTCCCCAGGCGGGAGAGCGAGAAGTAGGCGGCCTCCGCGCCGGCCAGGAGCGCCGAGATGCCCAGGAAGCCCGCCAGCAGGATGATGTCGAGGATGAGCCCTTCCATGGGATCAGCCGAAATGGTCGAAGCCGGGATCGACCGCCCGCGCGCGGCCGCCCTGATCGAGGAATCGCACGCCGTCGGCCGCGGGGCGCATCTCGCCGATCCGGTGGACGGGCGTGCCGAGTCGCTCGGTCACCAGGAGGATGAGCTCGGCGGTGTGGTCCGGCGCCGCGGTGAAGAGGAGCTCGTAGTCCTCGCCGCCGCTCAGCGCCCAGCCGAGGGGATCGACGCCGAGGGCACTCGCCACCGCGCGGGTCGACTCGCTGAGGGGGATGGCGTCGAGGTCGACCCGTGCCCCCACCTGGCTCTCGGCCGCGATGTGCCCGAGGTCGGTGGCGAGCCCGTCCGAGAGGTCGATCATCGCGGTCGCCCAGCCCGAGGTGCGGATGAGCCGGCTCTCGGCCACGCGAGGGGTCGGGACGCGGTGCGAGCGCACCACAGTCTCGACGACGGCGGAGGGCAGCGTGCCCGGGCCCCGCTCGAGCATGGCCAGGCCGGCCGCGGAGTCTCCGAGGGTCCCGGTGACGAGCAGAGCGTCCCCCGGTCGGGCCCCGCTCCGGCGGAAGGGCGTGCCCGCGACGCGCCCGACCAGGGTGACAGACAGCACGACGCCGCCCGGCGTGGCGCACGTGTCGCCGCCGACGACGGTCACTCCGTGCTGCCGGGCCATGTCCAGGATCCCCGCATACAGCTCGTCGATCTCGGTCACCGCCAGACTCGGAGGCAGCGCGAGGGCGAGCAGCGCGTAGCGCGGCTCCCCTCCCATGGCGGCGATGTCGGAGACGTTCACGGCCATGGCCTTGGCGCCGATCTCGCGCAGCGTGGTCGTGGACCGGCGGAAGTGGATTCCCTCGAGCAAGGTGTCGGTCGTCAGCAGGAGGGTCTCTCCACCCCAGCTCACCGCGGCGGCGTCGTCCCCGAGCCCGACGAGAACCTCGGGGCCGGGCGGCGGAAGCCGCCGGCGAAGCCGCGCGATTAGCCCGCGCTCACCGAGCTCCGCCAGGGTCGTGCCGGCGACCCCGGCCGGGTCAGGGTCCTCGCCGGCGCTCACCGGCGGGCTCCCCTCAGGCGACCGCGTCCAAGCGCTTCTTGATCTGCGCCTTCGGGACCGCGCCGATGACCTGATCGATGACCTGGCCCCCCTTGAAGATGAGGAGGGTGGGGATGGAGCGCACCTGGAAGCGGGCGGCGAGTCCGGGGTGATCATCGACGTTGACCTTGGCGATCGTGACCCGGCCCGCGTACTCCGCCGCGAGCTCCTCAAGGGTCGGCGCGATCGCCTTGCACGGGCCGCACCACTCCGCCCAGAAGTCGACGACGACCGCTTCCGGGTGGCTGGCCAGGGTCTGGTCGAATGCGGCCTCGGTGAGATGCAACGTGTTCTGACTTGCCATGGAGGACCCTCCGCTCAGGATGACCGATCCGTCGGGGTGACGCTCATCAGGAGGTGAGTACGACTCGGTAACCTTCACGGTAGCACAGCGGCGGCGAGGGGGGCAAACGCGCTTCCGGCACGCTCAGAGCCCGAGGAAGACTCGCCGCACCTCGCCGGACGTCCGCAGCGCATCGGGGGTGCCGTCTAGGAGCAGGTGGCCCGACTCGAGGATGTAGGCGCGGTGCGCGACGGACAGGGCCAAGTCGACGTTCTGCTCGATGAAGAGGACGGTGACGCCCTGCTCCGAGTTGATGCGGCGAAGCACGTCGAGGATGTCGCCGACGACCCGTGGCGCCAGGCCGAGCGTAGGCTCGTCGACCAGTAGGAGGCGCGGGCGGGCCATGAGGCCCCGTCCGATCGCCACCATCTGCTGCTCGCCACCCGACAGCGTGTGCGCCGGCTGATAGTGGCGCTCCCGGAGACGCGGGAACAGCGCCTCCACCCGGGCCAGGCTCTCCGCGCGGTGGGCCTTGGCGGCGGGGTGGTAGGCTCCGAGGAGCAGGTTCTGGCGCACGGTGAGGTACGGGAACAGCCGCCGGCGCTCCAGCACGTGGGCGAGGCCGAGGGTCACGCGCTCGTGCGCCCGGAGCCCGTCGATACGTCGGCCGTCGAGCTCGATTCGCCCCTGGCGCGGGCGGACGAGCCCGGACACGCTGTTGAGCAGGGTGGACTTGCCGGCGCCGTTCGGCCCGAGGAGGGCGACGATCTCGCCCGGGCGGACCTCGAGCGAGACGTCCCACAGGACTTGAAAGTCCCCGTACGCGACCGAGAGCCGCTCGACCGTCAGCATCGGGCTAGAGGTAGGCCGCGCCCAGGTAGGCCTCGACGAGCCGGCGGTCGCGCACGACGTCCGCGGGCGGGCCGTCCGCGATCTTCTCCCCGAGATGGAGGGCGACGATGCGGGTCGCCACGCTCATGATGACCCGCATGTTGTGCTCGATGACGAGCAGGGTGACCCCCTCGTCGCGGAGCCGGGCGATGAGGGCGACCAGACCAGGGATCGACCGCTGGTCCACACCTCCCGTCACCTCGTCCAGCATGAGGAGCCGCGGGCGCGTCGCCAGGGCCCGCGCCATTTCCAGGCGCTTCCGCTGCCCGGTGGAGAGCTCCCGCGCGAAGGCGCCGGCCTTGTCGCCGAGCCCGACCAGGTCGAGGCAGCGGTCGGCTTCCACGCGCGCCGCGCCGGTCGAGGCGGCGCGCAGGAGGGCGCCTACGGTGACGTTCTCGCGCACCGTCATCCCGCTGAAGGGGCGCAGCTTCTGGAACGTCCGGCCGATGCCCCGGCGGCTGATCTGATCCGGCCGGAGGCCCGTGATGGTTTCCCCGGCCAGGCGGATGTCCCCGCCGTCGGGGCGATGGAAGCCCGTGACCACGTCGAAGAGGGTCGACTTCCCGGCGCCGTTCGGCCCGATCACCCCGACGATCTCGCCCGGCGTCACGTCGAAGGTGATGGCCTGGTTCGCCACCAGGCCGCCGAAGCGCTTGGTGACGCCGCGGACCTCCAGCAAGGGGGGAGCCCCGGCCATGCCACCGCCGGCCCGCGCGTCCATTCCCGAGACTCCGCTACCCCGTGCCCTGGCGCGCCGCGGCCGGCGTCGAGGGCGCGGACACCCGCCCACGGGGACCGATTCGGCTGACGAGGCCCATGAGCCCCGCCGGCTGGAAGGTCGAGACGAGGACGATGAGGCCGCCGTAGATCATGAGGTCGACCGCCTTCCCGGTGCCCCCGAGCCAGACGCGGGTCGCCTCGGAAAGCGAGACGAGGACGGCCGCCCCGAGGGCCGGCCCCCACAAGGTGCCGACCCCGCCCAGCACCGCGACCAGGCAGACCAGGATGGAGAGCGATGTCGGCAGGACCGATTCCGGATCGATGAAGAGGACGTACTGCGCGTAGAAGGTGCCACCAAGCGCGGTGAACGCGGCCGAGGCGGCGATCGCCACGAGCTTGTAGCGCGTCAGGGGCACGCCCAGGCTCTGTGCGGCGTCTGGGTCCTCGCGGATCGCGCGGAAGTAGTAGCCGAGACGCGAGCGTTCGACGAAGGCCGTCAAGCCAAAGACGGCGACCAGGAGCGCGAGGGCGATGTAGTAGTAGGCCCACTTGGCCTTGTGGAACTGGAAGTTCAGCAGGGTCTCCGGTTTGATCGGGAGCCAGATGCCCCGCGCGCCGCCGATCGCGTCCCAGTTGATCGCGATGGTCTGGACGATCTCCCCGATCCCGATCGTCGCGATCGCGAAGTAGTGGCCCCGGAGGCGAAAGCATGGATAGCCGATCGCCTGCGACACCAGGACGGCGAGCGTCATCCCAGCGAGCATCCCGAGCCAGGGCGACACGTCCCACCGGAGCGACAGGACCGACGACGCGTAGGCGCCGATCCCGAAGAAGACGGCAGTGCCGAGCGAGACCTGGCCGCAGTAGCCGCCCAGGAGGTTCCAGGCCTGCGCGAGGAGGGCGTACAGGAAGATCCGGATCATCACATCGCGCGGATAGGGCTGAACGAAGACCCAGGGGAAGGCGAGCAGCGCCAGGCCGAGCGCGGCCAGAAGCGCAAGCCGGCCCCGGTCGACCACGGGTGTCAGTATCGGCCGAAGAGCCCGTGGGGGCGCCAGAGGACCACGAGGAGGTAGAAGCAGAAAACCCCGACGTACTTGAACGCCGGCGCCCAGAGTCCCACGAGGTTCTCGACCAGGCCGATCAGCACCCCACCGAAGAGCGTTGCCGCGACGTTGCCGAACCCCCCGAGCGCCACCGTGACGTAGGCGAGGAGCGCAAAGACGGCGCCCACGTCTGGGAACACGTAGAAGAAGTTGGCTAGGAGGGCGCCGGCCGCTCCGACGCAGGCGGCGCCGAGGCCCCAGCCCAAGGCGAACATCCGCTCGGTGTCGATTCCCATGAGGGCCGCGGCCTGGCGGTCCTGGGCCGTTGCCTGGAGGGCCAGCCCCGTCTCGGTGCGGGTGACGAACCAGTAGAGGAGGCCGAAGGCCAGGAGCGCGGCCAGCGCAGCGGCCAGCTGAGGGGCGCCGACGAAGAGCCCGAAGAGGGAGAAGCGACCGCGGATCCACGGGTTCTGGACGAGCCGGAAGTCCGGCGTCCAGAGGAACTGGGCTCCGCTCCGGAGGAAGACGGCCAGCCCAAACGTCGCGAAGATCTGGGCTAGCATCGGCGCGCGTAGGATGCGGCTGATCACCCCCCGGTACACGAGCCAGCCCACCCCGAACAGGAGGAGCGTCGTGAGGGGGAGGGCCAGGACGGGGTCGAGGCCGCCGAGAGCCCAGGCCCAGAAGGTCGCGAACATGGCGAGCATCAGGAACTCGCCGTGGGCGAAGTTGACGATCTCCATCAGCCCGAAGATGAGCGAGAGGCCGGCCGCGATCAGGGCGTACACGAAACCCATCAGGAGGCCAGACAGGAGGGCCTGGGCGATGACCTCGGCAGTCACGTGAGTGGCTCTGGGAGGCCCGCCTGCGCCGCCGCGGCGGCGCCATCTGGGCGTGGCGCGAATCGTAGCAGACCGGCCCCGGGCGTCGCAACGGCGCGGGTCCCGCCCCGGCGCGGGCGTTTCGAACACCCCGCGGCCCCGGAGTGGCCCGACGCGCCCTTGACAGGGCCCCCCTCGCTGCCCTACAAAGAGGCGACGTCCTTGTGATGATTGGAACAAGCGGGTCGGCCCTCCCGCCGGCGCCGCTCGCAGTGCCTGGACCCCGAAGGAGCCTCGGCACGACCACCGTAGGACCGCGCCCGAATCCCTGCGCTCCGGAGTCGTCCCGGCTCACGCGCCTCCTCCCCCTCCTCCTGGCGGTGGCGGCGGTCGCGCTTCTGGCGGCGCCGGTCCTCGCCCAGGAGCAGAAGGAGGCCGCCTACCGGGCGTTTCCCTACGTCGGCTCGCGGCTTGCAGTCTGGGTGATCGCGCAGATCCACCTCAACTTCGCCGCGTTCATCCTGGGTGTCCCGATCTTCGCCGTGATCATCGAGTTCATGGGTTGGCGGATCGGGATGGACCGCGAGGAGGGGCGGCGCTACGACTGGCTCGCCCATGAGTTCGTCAAGCTCACCTTCGCGGCGTTCTCGACAACGGCCTTGCTCGGCGGCCTGCTCCTCTTCCTCCTGATCACCCTTTACCCGCGGTTCTGGGCGTTCATGAGCGGGATCTTCGCGCCCACCATGTGGCTGTACGCCCTCCTCTTCTTCCTCGAGACGTTCACCGTGTACCTCTGGTACTACGGCTGGAACTGGCTGTCGGGGCCCCGGAAGGGGCTCCACGTGGCCATCGGGGTGCTCTCGAACCTTCTCGGCACCGCCATCCTGTTCGTGTCGAACTCGTGGGTCACCTTCATGATCTCGCCGGCCGGCGTGGACGAGTCCGGCAAGTTCACGGGCACCCTGTGGCAGGCGGTGAACAACTTCACCTGGATGCCGATCAACATCCACCGGCTCATAGCGAACATCGTCTTCGGGGGCACGATCGCCGCCGCCTATGCGGCCTTCCGGTTCCTGGGCGCCAAGACCGACGAGGAGCGCGCCCGCTACGACTGGATGGGGTACATCGGGAACTTCGTGGCGCTCTCGGCCCTCATGGTCCTGCCCTTCGCCGGGTACTGGCTCGGGTTCGAGATCTACGGGTACAACCAGACGATGGGCATCACGATGATGGGCGGCTTCATGTCATGGCTCTGGATCGTCCAGGCCATCCTCATCGGGGTGCTCTTCCTCGGCTCGAACTACTATCTCTGGCTCGGGATGGAGCGCATTCCGGGGGCCGAGCGTTTCCGTCCCTGGATCAAGTTCCTGCTGCTCGTGATCGCGCTGGGGTTCATGGTCTGGGCCACGCCGCGGAGCCTGATCGCCTCCCTGGGCGAGGTGCGCGCGATGGGCGGGTCGGACCACCGATTCCTCCGGTTCTTCGGCGTGATGTCGGCGAAGAACACCGCGGTGAACCTGATGATCCTGACGACGTTCCTCTCTTATCTCCTCTACCGTCGGGCCAACAAGCTACCCACCGTGACGTGGGCCCGGACGGGGATGGCGCTTCAGTGGCTCACCTTCGCCGTCGCGGGCGCAGCGGTCGTCGGCCTCGGAGTGGGCGGGTACTTCGTGGAGGCGATCGTTCGGATCCGGAGGTTCTCGCCGCTCCAGGTCCTCGCGGTCCTCCTCTGCATCGTCATCGTGATGGCGATCGACATCCCGATGTTCAAGGGGGCGCGATCGACGGGTACGATCCGGTGGGGGACCATCGCCCCACGCTCCCAATACGTGCTCATCCTGCTCGCGGTGACCTTCACGTGGCTCATGGGGCTGATGGGCTTCGCGCGCTCGGGGATCCGGCAGCACTGGCACATCTACGGAGTCATGCAGGACCGGTCACCCGACGCGGTCACGCCCGCGCTCGGCTACGCGTCCAACGTGATCACCGGCACGACCATCCTGTTCTTCCTGATGGTCATGTTCATCTTCTGGCTCGGCGGGCTCGGGGAGAAGGGGCACGCGGCGGCCGAGAGCACCCCCGGGAGCCACCCGACCCCGACCGTCGCCCCGATCGCCGGCGGCAGTCCCGAGCGCTGAGGCCGATGACGGTCCCCGTTCCGGTCAAGGTGGGGGCGTTCGCGCTCGCGATCATGGGCAGCTACAGCTGGTACGCGAACTCGATCCCCCAGATCGAGTCGAAGCCGCCCGAGGAGCTCTCGCTCGAGGGCGGGAACGTGAGCCCCCAGCAGCTCGTGGCCGCCGGCGAGAAAATTTTCCGCGAGAAGGGGCAGTGCACGACCTGCCATGGCATCGGCCGGGCCGGGCGCGGCCCCGATCTGGCGGGAATGGGCGGGCGGGCGGCGACCCGGAAGCCCGGGACCAAGGCCGCCGCGTACCTGGTCGAGTCGCTGCTCGACCCCAACGCCTTCGTGGTGGAAGGATTCTCCAAGCCGTCCATCATGCCCAACGTGTCAAAGCCGCCGATCGGGCTCAACCGCAGCGAGGTGTGGGCGACGGCCGCGTTCCTGGAGAGCCTCGGCGGCACCGTGGACGTCAAACTCGATGACGTACCGCAGATCGCGGTCGCGCAGGGCGGCGGGGCGGCGTCGATCGAGCTGCCGGGGGACGCGAAGGCGGGGGAGGGCGTCTACACGGGCAAGGGCGCGTGCGTCGCCTGCCACAAGGCGGGGGCGATCGGCGCGAGCCCCGTCGGCCCGGACCTGTCCAACATCGCGGGCAGCCAGACGCCGGAGTACATCATGGCGAAGATCCTCGACCCGGCCTCCAAGGGCACGGTGTCCGGGTTCCCGCCGAACGTCATGCCGAAGACCTTCGGGCAGCAGCTCACAGCCAAGGAGTATCTGGACCTGGTCTCGTTCCTGCTGACCCTGAAGGGGGGCGCCGCGCCGGCCGGCGCCGGCCAGCCGGCCGCCAAGGCCAAGCCCTAGCCCATGCCAGCGCCCCGCGGGAAGTTCATCCAGGCCGTGCTGGTCCTGATCGCGGCCGCCCTCCTGTTCCGGTACGGCATCCGACCACCCATGCCGTTCAGCGTGTTCTCCCTCTACATGGCGGTCACGCTGATGGCCGTGCTGGTTTACGTGTCGTCGGACTCCGACTCCTGGCGGGCGTTCGTGGCCCCGATCTGGGCGACCCTCACCGAGCCGGGGCGCCGCCCGCTTCGCCTGGCCCTCGGCGTGGCCATCCCGCTCCTGATCGGCTACTACGCCTACTCCCAGGCCGCCGCTCGGGCCGAGGCGCCGCTCGAGCTTCGGGCGGTACACCCCGCGCCGCCGGACACGATCAGCTTCCGTGGGAAGGAGATCAACCTCCAGCACGCGGACACCCCCGTCCGGAAGGACATCAAGCAGAATCCCGCGAACCGCGACAAGCACCTCGCGGCCGGCGCAGCGATCTACATCCGGAACTGCATGTACTGTCACGGGGACCTCCTGGACGGCCAGGGACACTTCGCCCACGGCTTCAACCCGCAGCCGGCCGATTTCGTCGGCCCGAACACCATCGCCCAGCTCTCCGAGGGCTTCGTGTTCTGGCGCATCGCCAAGGGCGGCCCCGGCCTCCCCAAGGAGTCGACCCCCTGGAATTCGGCGATGCCGGCCTGGGAGGATCGTCTGACCGAGGAGCAGATCTGGCAGGTGATCTACTACCTCTACGAGACGACGGGCCATCCGCCGCGGGTCATGGAGTCGCACGCCGCGGGACCGTCGGCGCCGGGCCTCGCCGCGGGCGTGCTGGCCCCCGGCGCCCTGGCCCTCGGGCCACGCCCCGCCGCCGCCCAGTCCGGCGACGTCGCGCTGGGCAAGCAGGTGTACGAGCTGCGCTGTGCGGGGTGTCACGGGGCCAGCGGCAAGGGCGACGGTCCCGCCGCCGAGCTCCTGGTCCCGCGCCCGCGCGACTTCACGGCGGGGAAGTACAAGATCCGCACCGTGGCCGGCCCTCTCGCGTCGGACCAAGACCTCCTCCGGATCGTGACGGAGGGGATGCCCGGAACCTCGATGCCCGCCTGGCGGTCCTTGCCCGAGAAGGAGCGCTCGGCAGTCGTGGCGTACATCAAGACCTTCGCCGAGTCCTACAAGGGCGCCAAGCTCGAGGCGGTCGCCGTCCCCAAGGAGGTGGCCTCGTCGGAGGCGTCGCTCCGCCGGGGCAAGAAGATGTTCGACGCCTTCGAGTGCGTCAAATGCCATGGGCAGGCGGGCCGGGGCGACCCCGCCCCCGGGTCGGACCTGAAGGACGACTGGGGCCAGCCGATCCGCCCGGCCAACCTGCACCACCCGTGGACTTTCCGGGGGGGCTCGGAGCGGAAGGACGTGGTCATGCGGCTCCTGACCGGGGTGGCCGGGACCCCCATGCCCGCCATCGCCGACTCCGTCGAGGACTACCGAAAGTCCGACGAGAAGGACGCGGACGTGCGGGAGGCGAGCCTCTGGGACCTGGCCAACTACGTCCGCTCGCTCGGGCCGGAGCGCCTCAACTGGGCGTCCCTGCTTTCAATCCCCCCGGCGACGGGGGCCGTGCCGAGTGACCCGAACGCCGAGTCCTGGACGAAGCGGCCCGGAGCCGTCCTGCCCCTGGTGGGCCAGGTCATCATCGACCCCCGGAACTTCAACCCTACGGTCGACATGCTCACGGTGCGGGCGGTGTACACTGAGCAGGAGGCGGTGTTCCATCTGACCTGGGACGACCCTACGGCGTCCGACCCGACGAAGGGGGCGCCGAAGCCCGACATGGTCGCCGTCCAGTTACCGACCGGGCCGGGGACGGGGGACCGTCCGTACTTCCTCATGGGCGATGGGAGCCACCCCGTCTACTTGTTGACCTGGCGGGCGGGCGCGGAGGTGGGGGAGGCGACGGCGGCCGGCGTCGGCAAGATGACGCCGCAGGCGGGGGAGGCGGTCCAGGCCAAGGGACAGGTGGCGTACGATGCCGGCCAGTACCGGGCCGTGATCCGGCGCCCCCTGAAGACGGCGGACGCTCCGGACTTCGTGTTCCGGCCCGGCGAGTTCTTCCCGGTGGCGTTCTGGGTCTGGGACGGCTCGGACGGTGACGACGGGCCGAAAGCGGCCGTCTCGACGTGGTACTACGCGCGGCTCGAGCCGCCGCCCTCGAAGCGGCAGTTCGTGATGCCGCCGATCCTGGCGCTCGTGGCGGGCGCCGCCGAGCTCGGGCTGGCCCGATGGGCCCGGCGACGGCGCGAGGCCGCGTAGCCCGATACTCGACTACAAGTACAAGGAGGAAGGACTCCGATGAAGCAGGCAATCGTAGCCAGTGTCCTGGCGGTCGCGGTCGCCGCGGCGGGGGTTGTGCTGATCGCGGGGCCGCCGGCGGGCGCCCAGGGCGGCGGGTCGATCAGCGGCGAAGTCAAGCTGGCGGGCGCCGCCCCGGCGCCCAAAGTGGTCAAGGTCAACAAGGACAACGAGGTCTGCGGTCAGGAGAAGAAGATCGCGGAGGTCGCCGTCGGCGCCGGGGGCGGCTTGTCCAACGCGCTGGTCGCCGTGACCGACGCCAAGGGCGCCAAGCCGGCGAAGCCGGCCGTGCTCGACCAGAAGGGGTGCGAGTTCCACCCGAACGTCGTCGTGATGGCGCCCGGGGAGCTCAAGATCCTCAACTCGGACGGCGTGCTCCACAACATTCATACCTTCTCCACGGCCAACCCCCCGGTCAACAAGGCGCAGCCGAAGTTCAAGAAGGAGATGGTCGAGAAGTTCGAGAAGCCCGAGCTCATCAAGGTGCAGTGCGACGCCCACAGTTGGATGCTCGGGTGGATCTACGTGACCGAGAATCCGACCGCGGTGACCGACGGGAACGGCGCGTTCAAGCTGGAGAACGTGCCGCCCGGCAAGCACAAGGTCGAGGTCGTGCACCCGGTCCTCGGCAAGCAGGCGAAGGAAGTCGAGGTCAAGGCCGGGCAGGACACCAAGGTCGCGTTCGAGCTGAAGAAGTAGGGCCATCCGGGTGGCGTGCGCTCCCAGTGACCGGAACCGCGGGCGGGAGCGCACGCCGGACCCCGAGACCCGATCCCGGGCGCGCGACGAGGCCGTGATCCCCCTTCGACCGAAAAGGACGGGCCGACTGCGATGATGAGCTGGTTCCCCGAGAACATCGCGACGTACGGCAAGGAGCTGGACGACCTCTTCTTCCTCATCTACCTGATCACCGGCGCCGCGTTCGTGCTCGTGACGGTGCTGCTCGTGGGCTTCCTGGTGGTGTACCGGGAGCGGCCGGGTCGTCGTGCTGTCTACAGCCACGGCAACACCACGCTCGAGATGGTGTGGACGATCGTCCCGGCCCTGATCCTGATCGTCCTGACGTTCCTCTCGATTCCGAGCTGGTCGAAGATCAAGAGCCGCATCCCCGAGTCGGACCTCCACATCCGCATCACCGGGAAGCAGTTCAACTGGGAGGTCACGTACCCAGGGCCCGACGGGAAGTTCGACACGGCCGACGACCAGACGTTCGACAATGAGGTCCACGTGCCGACCGGCAAGCCGGTGGTGCTGCACCTGCGGGCGCGCGACGTCATCCACAGCGTGTTCATCCCGACGGCGCGCTTCAAGCAGGACGCGGTGCCCGGCCGCGAGATCGTTCAGTGGGTCGAGGTGACCAAGCCCGGGAAGTACGAGGTCCCGTGCGCCGAGCTCTGCGGGTTCGGCCATTCCGGGATGAAGGGCTACCTGTTCGTCCACACGCCCGAGGCGTACCAGCAGTGGGTCAAAGAGAAGTGGCCGTCCTAGGCCGGCCCGCCGGACCGGGTCTCTCGCGAGGGAGGTAGGGACACGATGGCTCAGAGCGCGAAGGCAGCAACGGCGCACGACGTTCACGAGCATCATGACCTCGGGTTCGTGCGCACGTACATCTTTTCCACCGATCACAAGATGATCGCCCGGCAATTCCTGTTCCTCGGGCTGTTCATGCTGCTGATCGGCGGCTTCCTGGCGATGCTGATCCGGTGGCAGCTCGGCTGGCCCGAGACGCCGGTGCCCGGCCTGCGGTGGCTCTTCAGCGAGACCGAGGGCGTCATCCCGCCCGAGGTCTACAACATGCTGTTCACGATGCACGCCACCCTCATGATCTTCTTCGTGGTCATGCCGATCATGGTGGGATGCTTCGGAAACTTCCTGATCCCCCTCATGGTCGGGGCGCGAGACATGGCGTTCCCCAAGCTCAACATGCTGTCCTTCTGGACGGGCGCCGTGTCGGGAGTCCTCATGCTGGCCGGTTTCTTCGTCCCCGGTGGCCACGCGGCGGCGGGCTGGACGGCCTACGCGCCACTCTCGGCCGGCCCCCAGTACACGGGGGTGAACTGGGGACAGAACCTATGGCTCATGAGCCTGTTCGTGCTGGGCGTGTCGTCCATGATGGGCTCGATCAACTACATCACGACCGTCGTCAACATGCGGGCGCCGGGAATGACCCTCTTCCGGATGCCGCTCGTGATCTGGTCCCTGTTCATCACGGCGATCCTGCTCCTGCTGGCCCTGCCGGTGCTCACGTCCGCGGCGGCGATGCTCCTCTTCGACCGCACGATCGGGACCCACTGGTTCGACCCGTCGGGCGGCGGTGAGCCGCTCCTGTGGCAGCACCTGTTCTGGTTCTTCGGCCACCCGGAGGTCTACATCCTGGTCCTCCCGGCCATGGGCGTGACCTCGGACGTCCTGTCCACGTTCTCGCGGAAGCCGATCTTCGGGTACCGGGCGATGGCCTACTCGATGATCTCGATCGCCTTCCTGTCGTGGATCGTCTACGGGCACCACATGTTCGTCAGCGGCATGAGCCCCGCGCTGGGCACGTCGTTCATGCTGACGACGATGGTCATCGCAGTGCCGTCGGCCATCAAGTCGTTCAACTGGCTCGGAACGCTGTGGGGCGGCTCCATCCGGTTCACCACGCCGATGATCCACGCCATCTCGTTCCTCTCCACGTTCACCATCGGCGGGCTCAGCGGCATCTTCATGGCCAACACGCCGGTCGACATCTTCATCCACGATACGTACTTCATCGTCGCGCACTTCCACTACGTGGTGGCGGGGATCATCTTCGCGATGTTCGCCGCGATCACGTTCTGGTACCCGAAACTCTTCGGGCGGGAGATGAACGAGACGGTCGGGCGGATTCACGCCGTGCTCACGTTCGTGCTCTTCAACCTCGTCTTCTTCCCCATGCACTTCCTCGGCATGGGCGGAATGATGCGGCGCATCTACAACCCGACCCAGTACGAGTTCCTCCAGTCGTGGCAGGGCGTGGCCGTGTTCATGTCGTGGAGCGCGTTCATCCTCGGCGCGTCCCAGATTCTTTTCATCTGGAACTTCGTCGCGAGCCTGGTGCGCGGGCGGAAGGCCGACCGGAACCCCTGGCACTCCAACACGCTCGAGTGGACGGCGCCGTCGCCCCCGCCTCACGGAAACTGGGGCCCGGCGATCCCGACGGTGTACCGGGGACCCTACGAGTACAGCGTCCCGGGCATGACCGAGGACTATCTGCCCCAGACCCAGGTGGTCGCGGGCGCCCGGGCCGGCGGGCACGGGCACTGAGCCCCGCGGCCGGAGAGCGAGGGCGAGGGATGCGGGGCCTAGGCTGGGCGCACCGGCTGGCGTGCGCCACGGCGGGGGCGACCGTCGGCCTGATCGTGGCCGGTGGGCTGGTCACCAACACCGGCGCCGCGCTGGCCGTGCCTGACTGGCCGACGACCTTTGGACACAATCCGTTTCTCTTTCCGTGGTCCGGAATGGTCGGGGGCGTGCTGGTCGAGCACGGCCACCGACTCATGGGCGCCGGGATCGGGCTGCTGACCCTCACCCTGGCCGTAGCCCTCGGCCTGGGGGACGGGCGGCGGTGGGTGCGCGCGCTCGGCGTCCTGGCCGTCGTCCTGGTCTCGGCGCAGGGGCTGATCGGGGGCCTGCGCGTCGTGCTTCTGGAGGACCGGCTGGCCGTGGCCCACGGCTGTCTCGCCCAGCTGTTCTTCGCCCTCCTCGTCGCGGTCGCCGTCGTGACGGGCCGCGGCTGGCGCGAACCCTCGGTCGTCCCGGCCGGCGCCCGCCGGCTCGCGCCGCTCGGCGGGCTGGCTGCCCTGGCGGTCTACGGACAGGTCGTGCTCGGGGCGCTCACGACGCACGGGGCGGCGCTCTGGTGGCACGTGGCGGGGGCGCTCGTGACGACGGGCGTCCTGATCGGCGTCGCGCTCGCCGTCCTCCGCGGGGCGGGGGAGGATCCGCTCCTGGCCTGGTGGGCGTGGGCCGTGGAGGGGCTCCTCCTGACCCAGCTCACGCTCGGCGTCGGCGCGTACGCCGTCCGCTTCACGGACCTGGCGGTGCCCGGCGGCCAGCTCGCGGTCGTCGCCCTGCCGGTCCTGCATCGCGCCGTGGGGGCGCTGCTCTTCGGGAGCGTCGTCGCGCTGGCGCTCCAGCTCGGCCGCCGGCGGGCGCTCGGCGTACTGGCGCGCCCGGCACGCGCGACCGCGCCCGTCGCGACGGAGGCCGTGGCGTGACGTCGCGGACCGAGGTCGTGCGGGACGGGGTCGTCGCGCTCGCCGGGACCCGACGACGCCTGGCGGACTTCGTCGCCCTCGCCAAGCCCCGTGTGGTCCTGATGGTGACGTTGACGACGCTCGTCGGCTACTACCTGGGCGCGTCGGCCGACGTCGACTACCTGCGGCTGGTCCAGGTCCTGGTGGGAACGGCCCTCGCGGCGGGGGGGACCCTGGCGCTCAACCAGTTCCTCGAGCGCGACGTGGACGCGCGGATGCTCAGGACGCGGGCGCGGCCCCTTCCGGACGGGCGGCTCCAGCCGGTCGAGGCGGCCGCCTTCGGCAGCCTGGTGACCCTGGGGGGCTTGGTGTACCTGCTCGTGGCGGTCGGCCCCGCCGCCGCCGCGGTCACCGCCGCGACCTCCGTGCTCTACCTCGGCGTCTACACGCCGCTCAAGCGCGTGAGCCCGCTCTGCACGGTGCTGGGCGCCGTTCCCGGCGCGCTGCCGCCCGTGGCGGGCTGGGTGGCCGCCCGGGGGGAGCTGGGCGTGGGCGCGGCGGTCCTGTTCGCGATCCTGTTCCTCTGGCAGCTGCCGCACACGCTCGCCATCGCGCGGCTCTACCGGGAAGACTACGCCCGGGCGGGCATCCGCGTCCTGCCGGTGGTCGACCCGGACGGCGGGAGCACCGAGCGGCAGATCGTGACCGGCTGTCTCGCGCTCCACGCGGCCGGCCTCCTGCCGACCCTCGTGGGGCTCACGGGCGGCGTGTATTTCTTCGGGGCCCTCCTCCTGGGGGCACTGTTCCTCGTGGTGGGCACGGCGCAGGCCCTCCGGCCGTCGGCGCCGGCAGCGCGGCGAGTCGTCATCGCCTCGGTCGTCTACCTGCCGATCCTCCTGGCGCTCATGGCCCTGGACAAGGTTGGGTAGCCCGGTGGCCGAGCGCGTCCCCTCCCTGTCCACATCGGTGCGCGGGCTCGGTGCGGCGGCCACGGGCCCGCTGCCGAGCCGGAACCGACGGACGGCGCTCGTGCTTGTGGCGTGGATCTTCGCCCTCGCGGTGGCGTCGATCCTCGTGGCCTGGTTCAGGAACTGAGGGCCGGCGCGTGCCCCCGCTCGACCTGGAGGTCCGGCCCCGCGAGCCCCGGGCGTGGGTGCCCGTCCACGGCGGGCGGCCTCCCGGCCCTCCGGGACGCCACGACGGCAACGGGGACGGCGATTCCCGGCCGAGCTCCGAGGGCCTGCCGCTCTCCAATGCCCGGCTCGGGATGCTGATGCTGCTCGGCGGCGAGACCATGTTCTTCGGCGGGCTGATCATTGCCTTCCTGCAGCTCCGGCTGGGGGCGCCGGTGTGGCCTCCTCCGGGCCAGCCCCGGCTGCCAGTCGGCCTGACCGCGGTGAACACCCTGGTGCTGCTCGCCTCGAGCTGGACTCTCGTGTGGGCGCTCCGGGCGGTCCGCGGCGACGACCGGGCGGGACTCCTGCGTTGGCTCCGGTGTACCTGGGGGCTCGGGCTCCTGTTCCTCGTCATCCAGGGCGTCGAGTGGACGCGGCTCGTCCACTTCGGGCTCCGGGTCTCGTCGGGGATCTACGGTGCCACGTTCTACACGCTGATCGGTGTGCACGGCGTCCACGTGCTCGGGGCGGCCGGCTGGCTCGGTGCGATGCTCTGGCTCGCCCGGCGGGGCCGGTTCACGCGGACCCGGCACGTGGCGCTCGACTGCTGCGCGATCTACTGGCACTTCGTGGTGGCCCTCTGGCCGGTCCTGTACGTGCTCGTCTACCTCGCATGAACGCACGGAAGGAGAGCGGATCGTGAGCGACGCAGCTACCGCGCTGCACCATCCGGCCGTCGAGCCGGCCGAGTCGCCCCTGACACCGGAGAGCTGGGGCAAGCTCGGGATG
Source organism: Candidatus Methylomirabilota bacterium (assembly GCA_036257195.1). Classification (GTDB taxonomy): domain Bacteria; phylum Methylomirabilota; class Methylomirabilia; order Rokubacteriales; family DASRDR01; genus DASRDR01. The sequence goes on from DATAFX010000136.1 coordinate 22,423, forward strand.
TGGATCTTTCTCGCGGGCGACGCGGTGGGGTTCGGCACCCTGCTCGCATCGTACGGCGCCATGCGGGCGGGCAGCACCGACTGGCCGAACCCGGCCGAGGTGCTCGGCATTTCGCTCACCGCGTTCATGACCTTCCTGCTCATCTGCTCCAGCGTCACCATGGTCAAGGCGCTGGAGAACCTCCAGAGCAACAACCTGCCGCGCGCGAAGATGTTCCTGCTGCTCACGGCGATCGGCGGGGCGATCTTCGTGGGTCTCCAAGCGTACGAGTGGACGCACCTCATCGAGCGAGGACTCAAGGTCTTCGGGAACCCGTGGGGGGCCACGCTGTTCGGCGCCAGCTTCTTCATCATCACGGGCTTCCACGGGCTCCACGTGACGGGCGGGGTCATCTACCTGCTGACGGTGCTGAAGGTGGTCAGCCGTGTTCCGGACATGCGCTACAACTACATGATCACGGAGGTGGCCGGGCTGTACTGGCACTTCGTCGATCTGGTGTGGATCATGGTCTTCACGTTCGTTTACCTCCTGTAGCGGGGCGAGGGGACGGAGGACACGATGGCAGACACGCACGCGAAGCATGGCCCGAGCTACATGGCGGTCTTCTGGTATCTGGCGGTCCTGACGGTTCTCGAGATCGGCGTGATCTTTCTCGTCCACGTCGGCGTCTCCAAGACGGCGATCGCGGTCATGCTGGTGGCCATGGCCTCCGCGAAGGCGGCGCTGGTCGCGCTCTACTTCATGCATCTCCGCGTCGAGACGAAGACGCTCGGGTACATCGCGCTGACGCCCGTCCTGATCGGCACCCTGCTGGTGCTGGTGCTCTTGCCCGACTCGCTCCACGCGCCGCACCAGACGTCCGACTCGAAGAAGGTCGAGGCGCCGAAGCATTGAGGCGGGTCGTGGCGCCGCTGCCCCACGGCCGGTGACCCTCACCGTCCTGCCGACCATCAACGCCGTGCTGAACGCCTCGGCGGCGGTCGCCATGGTCCTGGGCTTCGTGGCCATCCGGCGGCGGCAGGTGGCCGTCCACCGGGCTTGCATGCTCACGGCTGTCGGGCTCTCGGTCCTGTTCCTGGGCTCCTACCTCGTCTACCACGCCCAGGTGGGCTCGCGGCCCTACGGCGGCGAGGGCTGGCTCCGGACGCTCTACCTGTCGATCCTGCTGACGCATACGGTGCTGGCCGTCGCCATCGTGCCGCTGGTCGGAACGACGCTCTACCGGGCGCTCCGGGCGCAGTTCTCGCGGCACGCCCGCCTGGCCCGCTTCACGCTCCCGCTGTGGCTCTACGTGTCGGTGACGGGGGTGGTCGTGTACTGGATGCTCTACCATGGATGAGCAGGCGTGAGGCCACAGGCCGCCACAGGCCGAAGGCCGTCCAACGGCCGTCCGATCAACTTCCGCGGAGCCAGGGTGGCCCGGTGAGGGGGGCGCCGGGTGGACCGTGCCCGCGTGTTCCTGGCGCTCCGGCGGGCACTCGGGCTCCGGTGCCCGCGCTGTGGCCGGGCGGCGCTCTTCACCGGTCTGGTCCGCATGTTGCCCCGCTGTCCCGCCTGTGGGCTCGTCTTCGAGCGCGAGCCCGGGTACTTCATTGGGGCGATCTACATCAACTACGGCCTGACGGTGCTGCTGGCGCTGGGCGGATACTTTGCGCTCGAGGCCTGGCTGGCCCCGTCCCCCGGGTGGCAGGTGGCCGTATGGGGCGCGTTCGCGGTCGCGTTCCCGCTCTGGTCCTTCCGCTACAGCAAGGCGCTCTGGCTGGCGCTCGATCACCTGGTGGATCCGACGGATGTCGAGGGGTCGCCCGGGCCGCCGGACAGACCGGCGTGAGGCGAGGCTAGGATGCGCGGGAGAATGCTGGGGCTGGTCCTGGCGGCCGGGCTCGGGCTCGCGGGGGTGGGCCGGCCGAACGCCCCCTACGTCGAGGCGCCGGTGCCGGACGGCGGGGTCCTCACTGGCCGCGTGCGGTTCGCCGGGGAGCCGCCCCGGGGCGAGCCCCTGGTGGTGCGCAAGAACACGGACATCTGTGGCGAGCACAAGCCCTCCCAGGCGCTGGTCGTCGGGCCAGGCAACGGCGTCAGGGGCACGGTGGTGGCCCTCGAGGGCGTCGAGCGAGGCAAGCGGGCGCCGGAGTTCGAGCTGGACAACGCCAAGTGCCTGTTCGTCCCGCACGTGTCCGCCGTGATGGCCGGGGCGAAGGTGCGGATCCGGAACTCCGACCCGATCCTGCACAACACGCACGGCTTCCTCGATCGAGTCACCGTGTTCAACATCGCGCTGCCGATCAAGGACCAGGCCATCGACGTCACGCAGCGGATCAAGAAACCGGGCGTCGTGGAGGTGGTCTGCGACGCCCACACTCACATGCGGGCGTGGATCCTGGTCCGCGACAACCCCTACTTCGCCGTCTCGGACGACAACGGCCAGTTCCGCATCGACGAGATCCCGCCGGGGCGCTACCGCGTCACCGCCTGGCACGAAGGCTGGGTGGTGACCGGCAAGGACAAGGACGGGCGCCCCCTCTACGATCCGCCGCGCGTCCTCACCCAGGAGGTGACGGTGCCGGCGAAGGGCGAGGTCGCGGTCGAGTTCGAGCTCAAATGACCTCGCCGTCGCCCCCCGTGTTGACCAAGGAGGCCTCCATGTTCCGGAAGATCTACGTGCCGGTCGATAACTCGGACTACTCCAACCGCGCGATCGACCTGGCGGTGGAGCTCGGGCGCGCCTTCGGCTCGACCCTGACCGGCTGCCACGTGTACGCGGCGCGGCTCCACGACTACCGGTTCAAGCAGATGGAGTACACGCTGCCCGAGGAGTACCGGGACGAGCACGAGCTCGAGCGGCAGCGGAAGATCCACGACTCCTTGATCGCGATGGGACTCCAGCTGGTGTCCGACTCGTACCTCGAGGTCATGCGGAAGAAGACCGAGGTCGCCGGGCTGCCCTTCGAACCGCGCATGATGGACGGGAAGCACTACAAGGCGCTGATCGAGGACGTCCAGGGCAAGGACTACGACCTCGTCGTCATAGGCGCCCTCGGGCTCGGCGCGGTGCGCGACAGCCAGCTCGGCTCGGTCACCGAGCGGTTCGTGCGCAAGGTGCCGGTCGACACCCTGATCGTCCGGAGCCTCGAACCGCCCGAGGCGCAGCAGGGCGCGATCGTCGTCGGGCTGGACGGGAGCCCGCAGTCCTTCCACGGGCTCAAGGTCGGGATCGCGCTCGGCAAGGCCCTCCATCGGCCGGTCCACGCCGTCGCCGTCTACGATCCGTATCTCCACTACGCCATGTTCAACGGGATCGTGGGCGTCCTCACCGAGCAGGCCTCGAAGGTGTTCCGGTTCAAGGAGCAGGAGCAGCTCCACGAGGAGATCATCGACACCGGGCTCGCGAAGATCTACCAGTCGCACCTCGAGATCGGCCGGAAGCTCGCCGCCGAGGAGGGGGTCGACCTCGGAATCACGCTCCTCGACGGCAAGTGCTTCGAGAAGGTGCTCCAGTTCTGCCGGAAGGAGCAGCCCTGGCTCCTGATCCTGGGCCGCATCGGCGTGCACTCCGACGAGCGCGAGGCCGATCTCGGGTCGAACACGGAGAACCTGCTCCGCCTTGCGCCTTGCAACGTGCTGCTGGTGGCGGGGAAGTTCTACCCCCCGCTGGACGTCAAGGCCGAGGAGATTATCGCCTGGACGGACGAGGCCCGGGAGCGGATGAAGCGCGTGCCTGAGCAGGTGGCGGGCGTGGCGCGGACGGCGCTCCTCCGCTACGCGATCGAGCAGGGGCACACGGTCATCACCTCCAAGGTGATCGACGAGGCGATGGCCATCTTCATGCCCGGCCGCATGGCGGAGAAGATGCAGATCCTGGCCGAGGACCTGGCGGTGGCGAAGCTGCGGACCGAGAACGCCGCGGTGACCGCGATCTGCTCGGTCTGCGGCTATGTGGTCAAGGGGCCGAATCCCGTCGTGAAGTGCCCGGTCTGCGGGGGCGGCCCCGAAGCGTTCACGCACGTCGACCGGCAGGCCGTGGAGCAGATCGCGACCGCCGAAGGCGGGATCGCCGAGGAGGAAGTCATGCCCGGCGTGACCGTGCGCTGGGCGAACGACGCGCGAGCGGGTCTCCGCGAGGTCACGGACGCCTACCTCCGGCGGCGGGCCAAGGCCCGGATCGAGAAGTACGCACGTACCCGGAAGATCCCGGTGATCACCAAGGAGCTGGCGTTCCCGCTGATCGAGGAGACCGTCGGACGGGAGAAGCTCGGCGACGGCTGGGAGACCCTGATCGCCACCACCAAGTTCGAGCCGGCCACCATGAGGGACGTGACCGATCCCAACGGCGTCTTCACCTGGACCGAGGACGCGGTGGCGCGGTTGAACCGGGTGCCGGCGGGCTTCATGCGCGACATGACCCGCGAGGCCATCGAGAAGGTCGCTCGCGAGAAGCAGGTCGGCTTCATCGATCTCGCCGTCTGCGAGGAGGGGATCGGCCACGCGCGCGTCACCATGAACGAGGTCATCGCCGGCTACATCAAGAACAAGCCCCAGGGGTGAGGGGCCAGGGCCTGGCGAGCTGGACCTGGACGAGTCCGGCTGTCATCGGCACGCCTGACGCGCCGTCTCGCGGCCTCTGTTCGATGCGCAAACGGATGCGCCATCGGGCTTCCCGCCGATGGCGGCAAGCATGACGGCTCGAACGCTGGTTGGGATGGTAGGCCTGAGCCTGGCCCTTCTGGCCGGGCGGTTCGCCGTCGAGGCGCAGCAGCCCACGCGGGTGTTCCGGATCGGCTTCCTCGGAACAGGTGCGCCCAACGAGACGGCCGCCCGCCTGAGGGCCGTGAAGGCGCTCGGCCTGACGATCCCGCCGGCGGTACTGACGCGGGCGGACGAAGTGATCCGATGACGGCGCGCGAGCCGGAGGGGACGGCCTACCGGGCATACGCGGTCTCCTGGAATCTCACCCAGCGCTGCAACCTCTTCTGCGCCCACTGCTACATCAGCGCCGCGCCGGGGGCCTCGGCGGCCGGCGAGCTGTCCACGGACGAGTGCCGCCGCGTGATGGCCGACATCGCCCGGGTCAATCCGGGCACGTTCCTGATCCTCACGGGCGGCGAGCCCCTCCTCCGGGGGGACATCTTCGAACTGGCGGCAGAAGGGCGCGAGCACGGCTTCACGGTCGTGCTCGGGACCAACGGTGTCCTCCTGCGCGAGAAGCAGGCGCGCCTCATGAAGACGCACGGGATCCAGGGCGCCTCGCTGTCCCTCGACTCGACGGATCCGACGCGACACGACCAGTTTCGTCACGTGCCGGGGGCATGGCGCGGCGCCGTGCGAGCGACCGAAGCGCTCCGGGCTGAGGGCATCGACTTCTCGCTCCACATGAGCGTGACGGACTGGAACGTCGGCGAGATCCCAGCGATGATTGCCCTCGCGCGGGACCTCGGGGCCCGCGTCCTGAACTTCTTTTTCCTGGTCCGGACGGGTCGCGGCGAGGGGCTCACCGACATCACCCCCGGCCAGTACGAGGAGATCCTGACCTATCTGGCTCGCGCGCAGGGGGCGGGTGGTGCCGGGGCGTCCGCGGCCGACTCCGTCCTCGAGCGGCGAGAGGATCCCTGGAGCGTGCCCGTCGGGCGCGCCGACGGGCTTCTGATTCGCGCCAAGTGCGCGCCGCACTTCCGGCGGGTCCTCTACGAGCTCGACCCGGGCTCGCCGCTCCTCGCCAACTACGCCCACGGCTCGTGCCCCGCCGGGAAGTACTATTGCCGCATCACGCCGACCGGCGACGTGACGCCGTGCCCCTACATGCCGGTGGCGGCCGGCAACCTCCGGGACACTGGGTTCGCCGAGCTGTGGGCGCGGTCCGAGGTGTTCACCGATCTCCGGCACCGCCCTCTTGGTGGCCGCTGCGGCGCCTGCGAGTTCCGCGAGATCTGCGGGGGGTGCCGCTGCCGGGCCTACGCGACCTACGGGGACTACCTGGCCGAGGACCCAGCGTGCGGCTACCGGCCCGGCGGTCACGGGGGCGAGCTGATCCGCCTCGGCGTCGAGCAGACCTTCGGCCTCGAGGTCCGCTTCGCGCTGCCCTGGGAACCCGACGCCCGGACGCGGCTCGACGCGATTCCCGCGTTCGCCCGGGCCATGGTCGTGCAGGCGGTGGAGGCCTACGCGCGGGGCCAGGGGCACGGCACGGTCACCCCGGCCCTCCTCGCCGAGGTCCGGAGCCGCTGGGGGATCTCAGCCGGTCGCCCCTTCACGCCCGCGTCCGGACCGCCTCCGGTGGCCAGGAGCGAGTGAACCGTCGATGGAGACCCGCGACGAGAAGTTCCGGCAGGCCGCCTGGACTTACGTCGGCTACGGCGTCGTCTACTGGCTGGGGGGCCTCGCCCTGGCGACGGCCGGCCTCGGGCCGCGCGGGATGGAGCGGGGCGGCACGGCCTGGTTCGTGGTCGGCGCGCTGTTCGTCGTCGTCTTCCCCTGGCTCTTGGTCCGCGAGCGGCGCTGGTTCGACCGCTGGATCCTCTCGCGGCGGGACTTCGCGCGCGTCCTGACGCTCCTGGTCGCCCTCCGCGCGATCGAGGTGGCCCGGATCGCCTGGGCGCCGCGCGCCGAGACGGTGTCGGTCCTGGGGCTGGATGTGTCCATGCGCGCCGGGGCCTGGGCCTTCTGCCTCCTCACCGTCGTCACGACCGTGATGCTCGCGCGGGCGGCGTGGAGCCGGGATCCGTGAGCGCGCCCCCGCCCCCGCCGGAGCCGGTCCCCGGCGAGGTGCGTTGGACGCCGGAGGCCGAGGCGCGGGTCGCGCGCGCCCCCGTGTTCCTCCGCGGGATGGTGCGGCGGCTCGCCGAGAAACGGGCGCGCGCCGAGGGCATCCGCGTGATCACGCCGGAGCTCATGACCCGCTACAAGAGCGAGATGATGGGCCTGGCCGCGAGCGGCGCCTACCAGGTGCCGGAGGCCGCCGCCCCGTGGACCCCCGAGGCGCTGGCGCTCCTCGACGCCGTGCCGCCGTTCATGCGGCCGATGACGCGCCGGATCTGCGAGGAGCTGGCGGCCGAGCACGGCGCGGCCTCGGTGACGCCGGCCCTGATCCGCGAGGCCGAGGCGGAGGCCGAGACCGAGACCGCCGCGGCGCCCCTCCCCTGGACGCCGGAGGCGGAAGCCCGGCTGGTCGGGCGTCTCGGCAAGGCGCCCGCCATGATGGCGGATTTCGTCCTTCGCCTCTTCCAGCGCGACGTCGAGGTCGAGGCGCGGCGGGCGGGGCTCGACCAGATCACCGCGGAGGTCGTCGAGCGGCTCTGGCAGGCGGCGCCGGACGCGCCCGTGCGCTGGGCGCCCGAGGCCTGGGCCCGGCTCCAGACGGCGCCGGAGTTCGTGCGCGAAGGCATCCGCAAAGCGGCCGAGCGGCGCGCCCGGCGCATGGGCGTGGCCGAGATCACCTCGCCGCTTCTCACGCGGTTCCGGAACCAGGCCATGATGAAGGCGGTCAAGCGGATCCGCGAGCTCGGGTTCGCCGAGCTCACGTTCGACGCCTTCGACGCGGCCAAGGCCGAGATCCGCACGGTGAGCCTGAACCCGGAGGCGCAGGAGCGCCTGGATCGAATCCGCCGCTACTTCGAGACCGAGCGCCAGGGCCAGTCCGGCGACTTCCTCGGCGAGGACCTCATGCGCCGCTTTCGCGCGCACCTCCGGGACCCCGCCGCCGCGCCGCTCGACACCAGCGACGAGGGGCCCGGGGCGTAGCGATCCGCCGACGCGGAGGAGATGCTCGCCGATAGCCAAAGTGGACAGAAATTCTGACCTGTCATAGAATGCGGCCCGTGAAGACCGTCGCCGCGACGCAGTTCAAGGCACAGTGCCTGGAGCTTCTCGACCGAGTCGGCCCCGAGGGCATCGTGATCACCAAGCACGGGAAGCCCGTGGCCAAGCTCATCCCGATTCGGGTAGACTCCGCGGCGCTCATCGGAAGTCTCGCCGGGAAGATCAAGGTCAAGGGCCGCATCCTCTCGACCGGTCTCCGGTGGGATGCTGAATCTCGACACCCACGTCTTCGTCCACGCGCTCGCCGGTGAGCTGACCCGTCCGGAGGAGGCGATCCTCCGGGACGATGCGTGGAGCATTTCGGCGATCGTCCTCTGGGAGATCGGCAAGTCGGCGGAGCTCGGCCGAATCGAAGTCGACCTGGACGATGCGGAACTCGGGCGCACCCTGGCAAGGATCCACATCTGGCCCCTGACGCTCGACGTGTGCCGCGCGATCCGGCGCCTCGACGTCCGCAGCGACCCCGCCGACGAGATCATCGCGGCCACGAGCCTCGTGCACCAGGTGCCCCTCGTGACGCGGGACGCTCGGCTGCGGCGGTCGAGGCTGGTGCCGCTGGCTACACCGAGGCGACTGCCGTGAAGGGATACCGTGACATCGCCGGTGACGGCGGCTCGAACATCGCCGGCCAGGTCGTCGCGCAGCAAGCGCGGCTCGCGGCCCGGATGGCGCCGATCCGAGCCAGCGTGGCGGTGGTCTCGGGCAAGGGCGGCGTCGGCAAGAGCTCGATCACCGCGAACCTCGCGGGGGCGTTGGCGGCGCGCGGGCTCGCCGTCGGCGTGCTCGACGCGGACCTGAACGGCCCCTCGATGGGCAAGATGCTCGGGGTGCGCGGCCAGGCCCTCCGGGTCGAGCCGGACGGCGTGCGCCCGGCGCTGTCCGCCGAGGGGATTCGCGTGCTGTCGATGGACCTGCTCCTGCCCGCCGACGACACGCCCGTCGTGTGGGACGCCCCGACCCAGGTCGAAGCCCACACCTGGCGTGGGACCATGGAGGGGACCGCGCTCCGGGAATTCCTCGCCGACACCGCTTGGGGCGCGCTCGACGTCCTCCTCATCGACCTCCCGCCCGGCGCCGACCGGCTGCCGACGCTCCTCGACCTCTTGCCGGGGCTGACCGGCGCGGTCGTGGTCACGATTCCCTCGGCCGTCTCGCACCTGGTCGTGCGCCGGGCGATGACCCTCGCGCACGAGCGCGGGGCGCGTCTCGTCGGCCTGGTGGAAAACATGGCGGGCTACGCGTGCCCGACCTGCGGCACCGTGGGCCGCCTGTTCGAAGGCCCGGGTGGGGAGGCGACGGCCAGCCAGCACGGCCTGCCGTTTCTCGGGCGCGTGCCCTTCGATCCGCGGCTCGCCGCCGCCGCGGACCACGGCCGACCCTTCGTCCTCGACCACGGGGACACGCCGGCGGGCCGGGCCCTGACCGGAGTGACCGACGCTCTCGTCCAGGCCGTCCTGCCCGCATGAGGCCGCCGCGCGGCGGTGGCGGAGCGCGGCCTGTGGGTGAGGCGCTCTCGGCCCCGCTCGAGCCCCAGTCGGCGGAGCGGCTCGCCGCCGACCTCCGGGCCCTGGAGGCCTTCACGCGATCCGACCGTCCCTACACGCGGCGCGCGTTCTCCGACGAGGACCGGGGGGCGCGCCAGTGGCTC
>DATAFX010000139.1:0-2852 GCA_036257195.1 Candidatus Methylomirabilota bacterium
CGCAGGTCTCCGAGCCGTCGGGGCCGGAGTTCGTGCGCTTCATGGACGCGCTCGAAGCGCGGGAGGCGTGGGGCGAGACGATCGAGCGGCTGACTGGCGTCTTCCGGGTCTTGAAGCCGCACCTCGTCGCCGTCTACACCGCCCACCTCGCGCGGGTGAATCCCGTGTACGAGCCGCCCACCCAGCGAATCCTCGAGCGGTGCCTTGCCGACGAGCGGCGCCACGTGGCCGACGGGGAGGCCGTGCTGGCCGCGCTGGCGCGCACGGCGGGCGAGCACGACAGAGCCGCCGCCTGGGAGCGTGACCTGCGGGACAGGCTGGACGCCTCCCACGGGGTGACCGGGAGCGTCGTGTGACGGCGGTGCGGGGAGAGGAGGGGACCGGACCCGAGCAGGCGGCCCGGGCCCACGCCCGGCGGATCGTCGAGCGCGACCCGCGGGCGGCGGACGACCTGGTGGCCGGAGCCGAGGTGACCCCACCGGATCTCGTCCCGTGGCTGCTCGGGCACTCCTTCTCGGGGTTCGAGCTGGTCGCGCACGCTCGGATCGGCGCCCATCACATCTTCAAGACGAAGTTGGTGGGTCCCACGACCCTCGTGGTGCAGGCTCGTTGGGCGACCGAGGTTGGGGGCCCCTGGCGGATCCGTGAAGCGGAAGTTGCGCGGGTCGAAGGCGGGCCCGCTGGCGCGCCGGCGCCCGCGTCTCGGCCCGGAGAGGTCTGACGCTGTTCGACCGGGTGCTGATCGCCAACCGCGGCGAGATCGCGCTCCGGATTATCCGCGCCTGCCGCGGGCTCGGCATCCGGCCCGTGGCGGTCTACTCGGAAGCCGACGCCGCCTCCCCCCACGTCCGGGCAGCCGACCAGGCGGTTCCGATCGGCCCCCCACCCGCCCGCGAGAGCTACCTCTCGATCGAGCGCGTGGTGGAGGCGGCCCGAGCGGCCCACGTCGATGCCGTCCACCCGGGCTACGGATTTCTGTCAGAGAACTGGCGGTTTGCCGAAGCCTGCCGGAAGGCCGGCCTCACGTTCGTGGGCCCACCGCCGGAGGTGCTGCGGACCATGGGCCAGAAGACCGAGGCGCGCCGGCTCGCCGCCCGCGCGGGCGTGTCGGTGCTGCCTGGCTCCGACGGGTCCGTCGGGAGCGCGGGGGCGGCGCGGGAGGTGGCCGACGCGATCGGGTACCCGATCATGCTGAAGGCCGCCGCCGGCGGCGGCGGAATCGGCATGGCGCTGGTTCCGGGCCCGGAGCGCCTCGAGGCGGCGTTCGCCGCGGCGACGCGGCGGGCCGGGGCGGCCTTCGGGGACGTGGCCGTCTACGTCGAGCGGGCGGTCGAGCGACCCCGGCACGTCGAGGTCCAGGTCCTGGGTGAGGAGCAGGGCCCGCCGATCCATCTTTTCGAGCGCGACTGCTCGATCCAGCGTCGGCACCAGAAGCTGGTGGAGGAGTCGCCGGCGCCTCGCCTCGAGGCGGACCTGCGCTCCCGCCTCCATGCAGCGGGCGTCCGCGTGGCGTCCGCGGCCGGCTACCGGAACGCCGGGACGGTCGAGTTCCTGGTGGAGGAGGATCGCTTCTACTTCCTCGAGATGAACACCCGGCTCCAGGTCGAGCACCCCGTGACCGAGGAGGTCGTGGGGCGGGACCTGGTCGAGGCCCAGCTGCGGATCGCGGCGGGGGAGCGGCTCGGCTGGGGGCAGGCGGCGATCGAGATGCGGGGCGCCGCGGTCGAGTGCCGCGTCTACGCCGAGGACCCGGACCGGGACTTCCTTCCGTCACCGGGGACCATTACCGCCCTGGAGCTGCCAGAGGGGCCGGGGATCCGCCACGAGTGCGGCGTGGAGCCGGGGAGCGAGGTGACCGTCCACTACGACCCGCTCCTGGCGAAGGTGATCGCCGCCGGCCGGGATCGGGACCAGGCGCTGGATCGTCTGGCAGAGACCCTGGGACGCTACCGGGTCGAAGGGGTGAAGACGACGCTGTCTCTTCACCGGCGGATCATGGCGAGCCCGGCGTTCCGGGCCGGCGCGGTGCACACGCGGTTTCTCGAGGGAGGGTTCTAGGGACATGGCCGAGGACGTACGCGCCCACATCACGGGGGTGGTGTTCCAGATCGTCGCCGGCGCGGGCCAGAAGGTCGGAGCCGGCGACCCGATCCTGATCCTGGAATCGATGAAGATGGAGATCCCCGTGGAGGCGCCGCGCGCGGGCGTCGTGCGGGAGGTGCGGGTGAGCGAGGGCCAGACAGTGCAGGAGGGCGACGTCGTCGCGACGCTGGACTGACCGTGCTCGAGAAAGCCCCGGCCGGTCAGTCCGGAGACTGATCGGCCGGGTACACCGCGCGGGGCTCGGGCCGCCCGCTAGTTCTCGACGAAGCTCCGGAGACCGCGTCCGCGGAGCGGCGAGCGCAGCTTCCGGAGCGCCTTGGCCTCGATCTGACGGATGCGCTCGCGCGTCACGTCGAAGCGCTGGCCGACCTCCTCGAGGGTGTGCTCGCCCTCCTCGCCAATCCCGAACCGCAGACGGAGGATCTGCGCCTCCTTCTCGGAGAGGCCCGACAACGCCCGCTCCACCTGCGCGGTGAGATCGTCCGAGAGGAGCGACTCCACCGGCGACGGAGTCCGCTTGTCCTCGAGGAAATCCCCGAGGTCGGAATCCTCACCGATCGGCGTCTCGAGCGAGAGCGGCTTCTTGCACGACTCCATGATCAGCCGCACCTTGCGGAGCGGCAGTTCGCACCGCTTCGCCAACTCCTCCGGGGTCGGCTCCCGGCCGAGCTCCTGGTAAAGGCCGCGGTTCACGCGCGCGAGCCGGTTCAGCGTCTCGATCATGTGGACCGGGATGCGGATCGTCCGCG
>DATAFX010000142.1:0-9685 GCA_036257195.1 Candidatus Methylomirabilota bacterium
GCTCCGGAGGCAGTCTAGGCGGAGTGAGGGGAGCGGTCAAGCGTCGTGCGGGGAGGGCGCGGGACGAGGCGCCCGACCGGACACCCCTGCCCGCACCTTTCCGACCGCCGCGCCGCACCGGGCCGTGGACCGCTTCCCGCCGAGCGGCTACCTCGCGAAGAAGAACTGCTCCGGGCGGGCGTTGCCGGGGCTCCGGAGCGGCCAGTCGTTGCCGAGCGTCTTCGGGACGTTCTGGAGACGCGTGTTGATCACAACCACGCCCTGGATCATCGGGGTAAGGCCGATCGTCCCGACCTCGTAGACGTTGTCCGCCCAGATCCGGTAGATCTCCTGGGCCGCCTTGACCTGGCCCTCTGGGCCGACCGTCCGCCCGGTGTCGACGAGCTCCACGAGCTTCTTGATCGGGGCCGGCGGCTCCATGCCCTCCTTGCCCTTGCTGTCGTACCACTGCTTGAACAGCGGACCCGTGGTGAGGATGGGCGAGTTGCGCACGTCCACGAACGCGTTGCCCGTGTATGGGAACCCCGCGGTCGTGTTCCACATTTCGGTCTGCAGCTCGTTGGCGTCGCGCATCTTGAAGTGAAGCGCGCGCTCCCGGATCTGGACGACGGTCCGGACCCCGACCTTCTCCCAGTCCTTCGCGATGAGCTGGGCCACGTCGCGCCACTCTCCGAAGGCAGGCACGACCGACATCTCGATCGACAGTGGCTTGCCGCTCGGCAGGAGCCGGATGCCTTGAGCATCCTTCTTCGGGAGGCCGATGCCGTCGAGCAGCTTGTTGGCCTCGTCGGGCTTGTACTCGATGTACTTCTTGGCCCACTCGTCCCCCGGGAAGTAGGGGTGCCATGGCGCCGGCATGCCCTGGCGCGCCTCGCCAAGCCCGAGGAACGCCGATTCTCTGATCTCGCGGCGGTTGATGGCATGGGACAGCGCGACCCGGAAGTCCTTGGTCGCGAGCAGCTTGGCGATCTCCGGGTCAGCCTTGTAGGACTGGTTGAAGGCGATCACGGCGTCCGCACCGCCGAAGCCAGGCCAGGTGATGACGCGATACTTCCCGGTCTTCTCGTTCTCCTTGAAGACCGGATAGTTGGTCATCAGGATGTGCCGCTCCTGCATGTCGAGCTCGCCGGCGATGGCGGCCAGATTGAGCGCCTGGATGTCGGCGAAGAAGGTGAAGCGGACCTCGTCGAGGTACGGGAGCTGATTGCCGTCGGGATCGACGCCGATGAAGTACGGATTGCGTCGGAGGGTGAAGACCTGGTCGCTCACGCGCGTGGCGGGCACCCAGGCACCCATCGTCGGGCGCTCGGGATTCTCGAAGGGGGCGTTCCGGGCGGCGAACAGCTCGGTCCACGTCTTGAAGCCGGCGGCCTGGACGAGCTTGTCGATTTCGTCCTTCTTCGTGTACTCGGGGTGGAACTTCTTGAGGTAGTGGGCCGGGAGGAACACGGCGTAGGTCCGGTCGCCGCCGTCCTGGTTGGCGAGGGCGGCCAGGAGGAGCGTGGCGGGCTGTTTGTAGCTGAAGCGGACCGTTTGGGCGTCGACCTTCTCGACGACCGCCACGGTGCCGTCCGCGTTGCGCAGCCATCCCGGCGTGACCGGCATCAGGTCCTTGTTGAGGACGACGTCCTTGTACCAGAAGACGATGTCGTCGGCGGTGAAGGGCGCGCCGTCCGACCACCGGGCGCCCTTGCGGAGCCGGATAGTCCAGGTCTTGAAGTCGGGCGAGGCCTGCCAGCCGGCGGCGACCTTCGGCTCGATTTTGGCGCCGTCAGGGGAGTGGCGCACGAGGGCGTCGTAGACGACGCGCACGTAGTTGTTGAAGTCGGCGGGGCCGAGGAAGGCGCGGCGCCAGACGCCGCCGTACTGGCCGGTGCGCTCGACGACCGGGACGATCAGGGGATCGGCCGGCAGGCGCTGGTCCACCGGCGGCAGCTTGCCGGCCTTGACTTGCTCGGCCAGCGTCGGCGCCTCCTTGAACTTGGCGGACTGGGCGGCCGCGGGCGCAGCCAGACCGACTGCCAGTGCCAGGGACAGAACGACGGCCAGGACTGCAGGTCTTCTCGAGTCGGGGCTCATGTTGGATCCTCCATGGAGGCGATCCGGGCAGCCCGTGATGGACCCGCCAAGCTTCGGGGCGGTCGAGGTCTAGGCTAGGCGGAGTGCGGGGGGCGGTCAAGCGCGGGCCGGCGGCGTGCGCCGGCCGCGGCCGAGGTCGCCGACCGGCGCTTCCGGCGGCCAGCACCGCGGCCAGCCCGGCGTCACCGGACGGCGCCGCCGCCGATCACGCGCAGGACCGCGGGGTCCCCCCAGGCTCCGTCCGGTGGCCCGCCGTAGACGATCTCCCCGCGCTCGATCACGTAGAGGCGGGTCGTCTCGGGCGGGACGTGGTGGATGTTCGACTCGGCCAGAAGGATGGCCCGGCCCTGGCGCGCAATGGCGGCGATGCTGCTGGCCACCTGGGGAAGTATCGCGGGCGACAGGCCCTCGAAGGGCTCGTCCAGCAGCAGGAGCTGGGCGTCGAGCGCCAGGGCGCGGGCGATCGCCAGCATCTTGCGCTCGCCTCCGGACAGGTGTGTCCCACCGCGCGCGGCGTACGCGCGCAGACGGGGAAACACCTCGTAGGCGAGGGCGACCCTCTCTCCGGCCGGGCGGCCGCCCGGCCGGGTCCAGGTGGCGATCTCGACATTTTCGGCGACGGTGAGGTCACCGAAGATGCCGCCCTCCTCGGGTGCATACCCCACGCCCCGTCGCGCGATCTCGTGGGTCGGCAGGGCGGCGATCGGGACCCCGTCGAGCTCGATCCGGCCGCTCGCGGGCCGGAGGTAGCCCATGATCGTGCGGAGCGTCGTCGTCTTGCCCGCGCCGTTCCGGCCGACGAGGCAGACCAGGGCGCCCGGCGGCACCTCCAGCGACACTCCGCGGAGGATGTGGCTCGACTGGATAAAGACGTCGACCGCGTCGACGCGGAGCATCAGGGCGCCGGTTCCCGGAAGGCACCGGTCCCCGGGAGCCGGCCCACCACCGCCGCCACCAGCGCCTCGTTCCGTCGGAGCCCTTCCGGTGTGGTGTCGGCCAGGACCCGCCCCTGCTGGAGGGCGACGATCCGATCCGAGTACGCGAAGACGATGTCCATGTCGTGCTCGACTAGCAGGATCGTCTCGATGCCGACGCCGCGGGAGGCCCGGACGAGCATCTCCATCACCGCCGTCTTGTCCCGGGTCGACACGCCGCTCGTCGGCTCGTCGAGCAGGATCGCTTCCGGGCGGAGCGCGAATGCGGACGCGACGTCCAGGAGTTTCTTGTCGCCCTGCGGCAGCGTACGGGCCCGCGACGCGAGGTGCCCGGCCAGCCCGAAGAGCTCGGCGACGCGCTCGGCGTCGCGGGCGACCTCGCGATCCGTCGCCAGGGAGGCGAGGAACCGCCGGCCTCGCCCGAGTCGCGAGACGACCGCTGCCTGGAGGGTCTCGCGGACGGTCAGGTCCGGGAAGATCTGGACCAGCTGGAAGCTTCGGGCCAGGCCGAGCTGCGCGAGCCGGACCGGGCCGATTCCCCGGATGTCGCGCCCCTTGAAGCGCACCGCCCCTTGAGTGGGGCGGAGGAGCCCGGTCAGGACGTTGATGAGGGTGCTCTTGCCGGCGCCGTTCGGTCCGATGATCGACACGACCTGCCCGGGCTCAACGGCCAGGCTCACCCCGTCGAGCGCGCAGAAGTCCCCGTACAGCTGGCGGACGTCGCGGGCCTCGAGGATCATCGGCGGGACGACCCGGCCGGCCGGGCGATCAGGCCGGCGAGGCCCGTTGGCGCGAAGATCACCAGGGCGGCCAGGATCACGCCGAAGACCAGCCGCCAGTAGGGAAAGACGGACATCACGGTGTCCTGCAGGTAGATGAAGACGAAGGCGCCCAGGATCGGACCGAAGAAGCTCGCGAATCCACCCAGAAGGGTCATGAAGACGAGATTCCCGGAGTGAGTCCAGTAGGCGAGAGTCGGGTCCACGTTGCCGGTCGGCGTCGCCAGCAGGACCCCGCCCGCCGCCGCGTAGACGGCCGAGGTGAGGAACGCGTACCAGCGGTAGCGGGGCACCGACACGCCGAGCGACTCGGCCTTCAGAGGGTTGTCGCGGACGGTCCGCAGGCAAAGCCCGAACGGCGAGTGGACAATCCGCCACATCACGACGGCCGCCAGCACCAGGAGCGCGAGCGAGTAGTAGTAGAACGGCCCGATCAGGTACGCGGTCTTCGACAGGCTGGCGAGGGGCAGGCCCAGGAGGGTCGGACGGACGAACGGCATCCCCTCGTCGCCGCCGGTCAAGTGGTAGAACTTCAGCACGAACGTGTAGAAGAGCATGCCGAAGGCGAGGGTCAGCATGCCGAAGTAGATCTTGACGTAGCGCACGCAGAGCGCACCCACCGGCGCAGCCACGATGGCAGCCGCGAGCATGGCCACCACCAGGATGACCTCCAGCGATCGGATCTTCGAGTGGGTCGTGAGGAACGCTCCGGTGTAGGCGCCGATACCGAGGAAGAGCGCGTGGCCGAAGGAGACGAGCCCCGTGTATCCGAATAGGAGGTTGAGGCCGAGGAGGGCGATGCCGTAGGCCATGAACGGGAGCATGAGGGTCACGTGATAGGCGGGGGCGACGTGAGGGAACGCCACCGCGACGACGAGGACGGCAGCGAGCGGGCCGGCCGCGGCTCGCGTCACGCGGTGGCCGCTTTCCCGAAAAGCCCGCGCGGGCGGAGGACCAGGACGGCGATGACGATCAGGTAGATCAGGAGCATCTCGAGCGCGGGATAGAGCGCGATGGCGACGGCGCGAAGGAGGCCCACCACGAGCGCGCCGGCCAGGGCGCCGCGCATGCTCCCGAGCCCCCCGATGACGACGACCGCGAACGCCTCCACGATCAGCTCGACGCCCATCTCGCTCATCGCGGCGGTCGACGGGATGACCAGCGCGCCGCCCAGCGTGCCGAGCGTGCAGCCGAGCGTGAACACCCGCACATACACGAAGCGCATGTCGACACCGAGCGCTTCGGCCATCTCCCGGTTCTCCGCGGCCGCCCGGATGACCCGCCCGAAGGCGGTGCGGGTGAGAAGCCACCCGATGCCGATCGCGATGCCGAGGCTCGCCCCGATCACGATCAGGTTGTAGGTGGGGATGGCGGCGCCGAGCAGCCGGACCTGACCGTAGATCAGATAGAGGCCCGCCGTCGACGTCGGCGCCGTCCCCCAGGTCATCCGGATGAGGTCCTCGAGCATGAGGACGACGGCGAAGGTGAGGAGCAGCTGGAATGTCTCGTCGCGGTCGTAGATGAACCGGAGGAGCCCGCGCTCGACGACGATGCCGATCAGCCCGGCCAGCAGCCCGCCGAGGACGAGGGGCACGATGAAGAAGGCTGGCGGCCCGCCTCCCTGCACGAAGAGCTGGACGGCCCACACGCCCACGTAGGCCCCGAGCGCGTAGAAGGAGCCGCAGGCGAGGTTGAAGATCTTCTGGACTCCGAAGACTACCTGGAGCCCGGCGGCGACCAGGAAGAGGATGGCGGCGTGGAACACGCCGCCCATGAGCACGTTGACGACGTGCGCGACCCTCATGCGGTCGTCACGCTCGGGGCGGCGGACCCGCCCGCCAGCCGGCGCGGAGGCGGGATCAACGGCCGAGGCGGTCGGGCCGACGGCGGCGCGCCGTCGGCCCGCGATCGCCCGGGCTCGTCGTCGGGAGACGCCCTTCGATCAGATCTTCCAGGAGTTGATCCAGTCGAAGAGCTTGGTTCCCGGAGGCTTCATCGCCTGTTTGGTGGAGACCACCTCCACCGGGTTGATCGTCACGAAGTCGTAGGCGTTCTTGTGGGTGGTTATGCCCTGATAGAAGTTGCACGTCTGGATGTGGTCCTCGCGCCAGGCCCGCTTGGCGGACAGGGACTCGACCTCGATGCCCTCCAGCGCCTTGACCACCTGGGCCTTCGACGGCCACTGGCCCGCGCCCTGATAGGCCTTCTCCACTGCGGCCTTGTACGACTCGACGCAGAAGTAGGCGTGGTCGCACTCGTAAGGCGGGTACTCGTTGTGCTTGGCCTTGTACTCCTGGACGAACTGCTTCAGGAGAGGGCTGGCCTTCGGGTCGTCGAAGTACATCGAGTTGTAGCCGAGGAGCAGCCCCTCCGGCGTAAAGTCCTTCTTGAGCGAGTCGTGGACACCGCCGGCCGTCGTGAATACGCCCTTCATATCCTTGAGGAGACTGACCGCCGCCGCCTGCTTCATGAAGATCGTCGCGTCGCCGGACCAGAAGGAGCACATCAGGAGATCCGGCTTGGCCTGCTGGATGGCGGCGATGTGGGATGTGAAGTTGGTCTCCCCGAGCTTGGGGAAGAGCTCGAGGACCGGCTTGACCTCCATGCCGTAGCGCTTCAGGACCGCCTGGTACGACTGCCAGCAGTCGTGGCCGTAGGAGTAGTCGTTGTTGATCCCGGCGATCGTCTTGACGCTCTTGAAATACTTGGCCGTCAGGATGCCGCCCACGATCGCCTCGACCTCGTTGTCGACGCTCCGGAAGGCCCACTTGGGGCTCGGCAGCGTCTCCTCGACGCCCTTCTGGGTCGTGCCGTCCCAGGCGAGCCAGGGGGTGTCCATCTCCTCGGCGACCGACCCGAGGGCGAGCGAGACCCCGGTCGAGATCACGCCGACCACCACGTCCACCTTCTCCTGGAGGACGAGCTTCCGGTAGCGCTCGACGGTGTCCTTCGGGTTCGTCTCCTCCTCGACCACGAGCTGGACGCGGCGGCCGAGGATGCCGCCCCCGCGGTTGACGCGCTCCGCCCACCATTCGGTGCCCCGGAGGCCGGCCTGGCCGACGGGCGCTGTCACGCCGGCTCGGCTCGCGAGGACCCCGATCTTGACCGGGTCCGCTGGGACACCCGGCCGCGCCTGCGCTCCGATCGAGCGGGGGCGGGCGAGGACCCCGCTGGTTGCGATCGCCGCGCCGGTGGCCTTCAGGAAGTCGCGTCTGGTCGCTGCCATGGGTGCCCTCCTGGGTCGGGAGTTTCAGGGGACGAGGACGGTGCCTTCCATCAGCCGACGCGCGGTGCGGTACACCGTGACCGTTTGGACGACCGGGGTGCCGTCTGACGCGCGCGCCACCGCCGCGGCAACGGGCAGCACCCCGGAGGGATGGCCGATCCGGACGTCGCCGGCAGCGCCGGGGAGCGCCGCGGCCTCGTGGGGGACCGTGCCCGGGATGCGGGCGGCCACCGCCAGACACATGGCGGCCGTCAGGGCAAACGCGCGATGGGCTTTCCCCATCGACACCACGCGCGCGACGAGATCGACGGCATGAGGCTCGACGGGCGTGCCGGCGAGGGTGCGGTACCCGGCGGGTGGCGCGACCACCGCGACCTTCGGCACCGCGGCGCTGGTGCGGGCGGCGTCCTCCGGCGTCCGGGCGAGCCCCATTCGCACCGCGGCCGCCGCCCGGATCGCCTCGAGCCGCGCGGGGAGCCCCGGCCGGGCGTCCAGTTCCTCCGGGCGCTCGGTCCCATCCAGGCCGACGTCCTTCGCGCGCACGAACACCATCGGATTGGTTGCGTCGACCAGGGACGCGGCGAGGGCGCCAAGGCCGGGGACCTCGAGGGCGTCCTGGGCGTGGCCGGTGGGGAGTAGCCGCGACGTCACGGCGCCGCCCGGATCGAGGAAGTCGAGCGCGATCCGCGCCCCCGTCCCCGGCACGCCGTCGAGCACGAAGTCCCCGCGCACCGCGGCCTCCCCGGTTTCGACGGGCACGTGGGCGTGGATGAGCTTCCGGGTGTTCGTGTTATGGATGCGCACGACGGTGACGGGCTCCCGAGCCGCGACGAGCCCCTCGTCGATGGCGAAGGGGCCGATCGCCGACGAGATGTTGCCGCAGTTTCCCCGGTAGTCGACGGCGGCGCGCGTGACCTCGACCTGGCCGAACGTGTAGTCGACGTCGGCGTCCGGGCGCGTCGGTGGCCCGACCACCGCGATCTTGGAGAGCGAGGAGATGCCTCCCCCCAGCCCGTCGAGCTGCCGGCCGCCGGGGTCGGGGCTCCCGAGCGCGGCGAGGAAGATCGCGTCCCAGGCGTCGCGGCTCGCGGGGAGGTCCCGGTGGTGGAAGAGCAGGGCCCGGCTCGTGCCGCCGCGCACGAAGACGGCCCGGACCCGGCGCTGCATCAAGCCGCCGACTCGGCGACGGCGCGGGTGTGGGCCAGCCGTCCACCCGCGAGGAGGATGGCGCGCTCGCGCTGCGTGAGCACGCATCGAGCCGCGACGCGCCGGCCGGTGGTCTCATCCTCGACCACGAGCTCGCCGGCCGTCAGGCCGGCCGGGACGTCGGCGATCCGGAGCTGATGGCCCGCGGCGACGGTGTCGTAGTCCGCCGGGTCGGCGAGCTCGAGGGGGAGGACGCCCCAGTTGATCAGGTTGGCGCGGTGGATGCGCGCGAAGCTCTTCGCGATGACCCCGCGGACCCCGAGGAACATGGGTCCGACCGCGGCGGCCTCGCGCGAGGAGCCCTGCCCGTAGGTCTGCCCGGCCAGGACGAAGCCGCCGCCCGCGGCCCGGGCCCGGGCCACGAACTCCGGGTCCACGTTCCGGAACGTGAACTCCGCGATCGCCGGCATGTTCGAGCGGAAGACCAGGACCTGGGAGCCGGAGGGCGAGATGTCGTCGGTCGAGACCTTGTCGCCCAGCTTGATGAGGACGGGGCCGGCGACCGACATCCCGGGAGGCCGACCGACGGGCACCTCGCGGATGTTGGGGCCCTTCACGACCGGCGCGTCGCGGCCATCGGGGGACGGGTGGATCAGGCCCGCCGTGGACGCGGAGAAGCGAGCCGGGAAGACGACCTCGGGCGCTGCGCCGTGGCGCCGGGGATCGGTAATCGCGCCGCGGATTGCCGAGACGCACGCCGTCTGGGTGGACGAGAGATAGACCTGATCGCCCTTGACCCCGCTTCGCCCCGGGAAGTTGCGGTTGAAGGCCCGCAAGCTCCGCGAGCCGGTTGCCGGGACGTGGCCGATGCCGGGGCACGCGCCACAGGTCGACTCGGAGATGACCGCGCCCGCCGCGATGAGGTCCGCCACGAGGCCCTGGCGCGCCATCGTCTCGAGGACCTGCTGGCTCGCCGGGAAGAGGACGAACGAGACGTCGGCGTGGACGCGGTGCCCGCGGAGGACCTCGGCGACCACCGACATGTCCTCCCAAGACCCATTGGTGCACGAGCCGACGAGAACCTGCTCGATCGACGTCCCCTCGACCTCGCCGACGGGGACGACGTGGTCCGGGGATCCGGGCATGGCGACGAGGGGCTCGATTGCCGAGAGGTCGATCTCGAGCGCGTCGTCGTAGCGGGCGTCCGGATCCGCGGCAAGCGGCCGCCAGGCCGCGGCCCGCCCGAGCCGTGAGAGGTAGCCCTCCGTCACCCCGTCCGAGGGGAAGACCGAGGTGGTGAGGCCCAGCTCGGCGCCCATGTTGGCGATCGTCGCGCGCTGAGGCACCGTCAGGGTCGCCACGCCCGGGCCCGCGTACTCGAAGATCTTCCCGAACCCCCCGCGGACGGTGAGCCGGCGGAGGAGCTCGAGGATCACGTCCTTGGCGGCGACCCAGGGCCGGAGCCGGCCGGTCAGCACCACCTGGACGACGCGCGGCAGCGGGAGGTAGTAGGGGCTCCC
>DATAFX010000156.1:0-16325 GCA_036257195.1 Candidatus Methylomirabilota bacterium
CGCCTGCGGGGAGACCGACGTGACGCCGCTCCTGCGCCGGTTCCGCCACCACAGCCGCCGGGAGCTGGACCTGTGCGCGCCGCGCTGGGACGAGGACCCCGACTTCGTCCGCGGACTCCTGGCCGCGACGGACCCGCGGCCCCAGCCCCTGCCCGAGCGGCGGTTCGAGGCGGCGCTGGCCGAGGCGCACCGGCACGTGCCGTTCGGGAAGCGCCGGCGCTTCCGGCGCCAGGTGGCGCGGCTCCGCCGATTCGTGTGGCTGCGTGAAGAGGTACGTGACCTCTCGAGCCGGATGTACTACCTGATCCGGCGCTGGACGCTCGAGATCGCACGGCGTCGCGGGCTTGGCGACGATGTGTTCTTCATGACCTTCCGGCAACTCTTGGCGGATGACCGCTCCCAGGTGGAACGCGGCCGCGAGGTGTACGAGTCCTTCCGCCACTTCGCGGCGCCCAACGAGATCGGGAGCCGGTTCGCGCCGGCGCCGGCATGGGCCGCCGGCGGCGCACTGACAGGCCTCGCGGCCAGTCCCGGCCACGCGCACGCTGCCGCGCATGTGGCCCGGACGGTGGAGGACGCGGTGGGGCTGGCCCCGGGCTCGATCCTCGTGTGTCCGTTCACGACCCCGGCGTGGGTGCCCGTCCTCGACCGGGTCGCGGGCGTCGTCACCGAGACCGGCGGCCTCCTGTCCCACGCCGCCGTCATCTGCCGCGAGGTGGGGGTGCCCGCCGTTCTCGGCGTTCGCCGCGCCACCGAGCGCATCCCGCCCGGTCGGGCGATCTCGGTGGACGGCACGCGGGGCCGTGTGGAGATCGACGCGTGACCTGGCCCGGCCGCAGCGCGCCGACGGGCTCGCGTCGCGCGCGGCGGATCCCCATGAGACCGGCCGCTCCGCCTCCCGGACTGGCCGCCCATGCGCCGGACGCGCACTGGACGCTCGATGCCGAGACGCGCTGTTCGCTCTGGTGGACGCGGACGCCGGTCCTCGACGGCCAGAAGGTCGGCGTCATCGGGCACTACGCGGGCTCGGACGCGGGGGCGGCGCGGACGCTGCTCGATCACGCCTGCCGCGAGCTCGCCGCCCGTGGCTGCGCGATCGCGGTCGGCCCCATGGACGGGAATACGTGGCGGGCGTATCGACTCGTGACCGAGCGCGGCAGTGAGCCGCCCTTCTTCCTCGAGCCCTGGCATCCGGCGGACTGGCTGGCGCACTTCGAGGCCGCCGGCTTCGAACCGCGGGCGCGCTACCGCTCGACCGTCAACGAGAACCTGGAGCAGCCCGATCCTCGCGAGGAGGAGATCAGCGAGCACCTGGCCGCGGCGGGGGTCCGGATCCGGACGCTCGATCCGCGGCAGCTGGAGCAAGAGCTCGGCCGGATCTACACGGTGACGATCGCGAGCTTCGGTCAGAGCTTTCTGTTCACCGCGCTCGATGAAGCCGAGTTCCGGACCGCGTTCGCGCCGCTCCGCGCGTGCATCCGGCCGGAGCTCGTGCTCCTCGCGGAACAGGATGCCCGGGCGGTCGGTTACGTCTTCGCCCTCCCCGACGCGCTCCAGGATCCGTGTGACACCGTCGTGGTGAAAACGCTCGCGACCGCGCCCGGCCGGGCCTGGGCCGGCCTCGGCCGACTCCTGCTTGCGCGCGTCCATCAGGCGGCTCGCGCCGCCGGCTACCGCCGCGCCATCCACGCCCTCATGCACGACTCCAATGCATCCACGGTCCTGAGCGGCCGCACGGCCCGGCTCCTGCGGCGTTATGCGCTCTTTTCGAAGCGGATTGCGCCGTGAACGTGGCCGAGATGCTGGTCCGGCAAGCGGCCAGGCGGGGCGACGCCACCGCCCTCGTCGCCCGCGGCCGCTCGCTCACGTTCGCGGAACTCGATCGCGAGTCCGCGCGCTGGGCGGCGATCCTCCACGCCGCGGGCCTGCGGGTCGGCGACTCCGTCCTCTTCGTCCACCCCATGAGCATCGAGCTCTACGTCGCGCTGGCGGCCGCGCTTCGGGTGGGTGTTACGGCGACGTTCGTCGATCCTACCGCGGGCCTCGGCCGGCTCGACGCGTGCGCCGCCGCCCGGCCGCCCCAGGGGCTGATCGCGAGCCCCCGGGCCCACGCGCTCCGCCCCGTCTCGAGCGCCCTGCGGCGCATTCCGCTCAAGCTCTCGGTCGGACGCCGCGTACCGGGGGCGACAACGCTCGCGCTGGGGACGGCGACGGCGCCCCGGGACGTGGTCGAGCCGGTCGCGGACGACGCGCCGGCCCTGGTCACCTTCACCACGGGCACGACCGGCGAGCCCAAGACCGTCGTCCGCACCCATCGGTTCCTCGAAGCGCAGCACCGCGCGGTGGCGCGGGCGCTCGAGCCGGGCCCCGGCGACCTCTACCTCACCGCGCTTCCGCTCTTCGTCCTGGCCAACCTGGCCTCGGGGGCCGGGAGCCTCCTGCCCGATGCCGACTTACGGCAGATCGGGTCGATCGATCCGGCCCCGGTCGAGGCGCAGATCGAGCGCCACGCCCCCAACGCGGCGATCGCCCCGCCGG
This sequence comes from Candidatus Methylomirabilota bacterium, assembly GCA_036257195.1. Classification (GTDB taxonomy): domain Bacteria; phylum Methylomirabilota; class Methylomirabilia; order Rokubacteriales; family DASRDR01; genus DASRDR01. The sequence continues at coordinate 2,539 of DATAFX010000156.1, forward strand.
CCTTCTACGAGCGCCTCCTCGGACGGCGGGTCGCGCCGGCGTTCCGCCGCGTGTACACGGGCGGGGCGCCCGTCTGTCCGGAGCTGCTGGATCGCCTCCACGCGTGGGCCCCCCACGGGACGATCGTGGCTGTCTACGGCTCGACGGAGGCCGAGCCGATGGCCCGGATCGCACGCCGGGAGATCTCCGACGAGGATCGCCGCGCGGTTCGCGAAGGCCAGGGCCTGCTCACCGGCCCGCCCGTGCCGGATCTGGAGCTCCGGCTCGACCCCGATCCCGAGGGCGTCGCGGGCGAGATCGTCGTGCGCGGGCCGCACGTGGCCGGCGCCGGCTGGCATCGCACGGGGGACGCGGGGCGGCTCGACGCCCGCGGGCGGCTCTGGCTGCTGGGGCGCTGCTCGGCCCGCATCGTCGACGCGCGGGGCGTGGTCTACCCGCTCAGCGTCGAGGCCGGCGCCCAGAGCCACCCGTCAGTGCGCCGCGCCGCCCTGGTCCCGCACCGAGGGCGGCGCGTTCTCGCGGTCGAGCTCTACCGGGACGCCCGCGTGACCGACATCCGAGAGCGGCTGTGCTCACCTGCAATCGACGAGGTGCGGATCCTCGATCGTGTCCCGGTCGACGCGCGCCATCAGTCGAAGGTCGACTACGCCGCGCTCGGGCGGCTCCTGGAGCGGCAGGCATGATCGCCGTCGCCGCGCCCTTCCCCCTGCGGTTGAGGGCCTATCTCGCCGAGCGCTTCCCCGCCCTGCGCTACGCGGTCCTCATCGCCAGCTACTACTCGTCCAACCAGTTCCTCGCCCAGGCGCTCACGCGCCCCTCCGAGCCCGTCCACTACGACGGGAGCACGGTGGGGGGCGCCGTTCTCCTCTTCTGCGTCTTCCTCCACCTCCGCATCTTCGACGAGCACAAGGACTACGCGGACGACTGCCGGCACTTTCCAGACCGGGTCCTTCAGCGAGGGCTCATCACGCTGGGCGACCTGCGGACGCTGGGAGCCCTCGCGATCGGCGTCGAGTTCGTCTTGGCCGCCTACCAGGGCCCGGCCGCCGTGGCGGCCGTCTGCCTCGTCTTCATCTTCACCGTGCTCATGCTTCACGAGTTCTTCCTCGGCGACTGGCTGAAGCGGCGCTTCCTCCTGTACGCCGGCCTGCACATGCTGATCATGCCCCTGCTGGCCCTGCTGGTGTACAGCTTCACCACGGGGCGTTTTCCGTGGGAGGCGCCCGGGTGGTTCTGGGTCTACGGGTTCGTCGGCTTCTTCGTCACCTTCAACTGGGAGGTATCGCGGAAGATCCGTACGCCCGACGAAGAGATCGACGGCGTCGATTCCTACACGCGGCTCTTCGGCACCTACGGCGCGGCCTACGTCGTGCTGGGAATCCGCGTCGTCGACACGCTACTCGTCTCGCTCGTGGGCCGGCACCTCGGCCTGAGCCCCTGGTTCTACGCCGTCCTGGTGCTCCTGTTTGCGCTGTGCATGGTGGGCTTCCTCCAGTACCGCATCCGGACCAGCCCGAGGACTGCCCGGCGCATGGAGCTGTACGCAGGTCTCTACATCGTTGCCTTCGATCTGGCGCTCGCCGTCGAACTGGCGCGGCTCACCGCCCTCCGCGCGGCGACCACATGAAGGACCTGGTGATCCGCGGTGAGCGTCTGCGCGGCGCCGGCGCGAGCCTCCTGGGCGGTAAGGCGGCGAACCTGGTTCGCCTCCAGGAGCTCGGGCACCCGGTCCCGCCCTTCTACGTGATCTCGACCGCGGCGCCGAACGGCCAGAATGGCCAGAACGGCCAGGACCTGGAACCCGAGCTCGTCGACACCCTCCTGCGGGTCCACACCGAGGAGTTTCCCCGCGACCCCGCCGTCGCGGTGCGCTCCTCGATGGCGGACGAGGACGGCAGCCGCCGGTCGTTCGCGGGCATCTACGACAGTGTTCTCGGGGTGCGCGGCTGGGACGGCCTGCTCGACGCGATCCGGACAGTGCGCGGGTCGGCCCAGGGCCCGCGGGCGCAGGCCTACCACGGCAAGCCCGCCGCCATCGCGATCATCGTGCAGCGCATGATCGCGGCGCGCTCCAGCGGCGTCCTTTTCACGGTCGATCCCGTGCGCCGGGATCCGCGGACGATCCTCATCAACTCCATCATCGGGAGCGGCGAGGCCCTGGTCAGCGGCGCCGAGAACGGCGACAGCTACGAGGTCCGGAAAGACTCGCTCGTCGTGGAGCGGCACCTCGCCGGAGACCGGCCCAGCCTTTCCGACGCCGAAGCCCGTCAAGCGGCCCGCACAGGACTGGCGATCGAGGCCACCTTCAAGGCGCCGCAGGACATCGAGTTCTGCTTCGACACCGATGGCGGCTTCCACGTGCTCCAGGCCCGGCCCGTGACGGGGTTGGCGGCCCCCGCCGAGACCACGATCTGGGACAACTCGAACATCATCGAGAGCTATGCTGGGGTGACCTCGACGATGACGTTCAGCTTCATCCGGCGCGCCTACGCGATCGTCTACCGCAACTTCCTCGAGGTGATGGGGGTCTCTCCGAAGACCATCGACCGGAACCGCGTCGTGACCGAGAACATGCTCGGGCACATCCGGGGTCACGTCTACTACGACCTCAAGAACTGGTACCGCCTGGTGCGGCTCTTCCCCGGCTACCGGTACAACAAGCCGTTCATGGAAGCGATGATGGGGGTGAAGGAGCCGCTCGAGCTGCCGGACGAGGCCCCGCCGGCCGGGTTCTTCCGACGATACGGCGTGGAGCTCCCATCCCTCATCCGCGTCGTTCTCGGCATCGGGTGGAAGTTCATCCGGATCCGCGCGACCGTCCGCCGTTTCGAGGAGGACTTTCGGCGGCGCTACGACACGTGGTCGGGCCTGCACTTCCGGGCGAAGGCGCCGCAGGACCTGCTCCGGCTCTACGAGGAGATGGAGGCAGAGCTGCTCGGAAAGTGGAAGGCGCCGATCGTGAACGACTTCTTCGTGATGGTCTTCTATGGCCTGCTGCGCGCGCTCTGTCGCTCGTGGTGCGCCGACGTGGTGGGGTCACTACAAAACGATCTCCTGAGCGGCGAAGGGGGGATCGAAAGCGCCGAGCCGGCCCGCCGCATGCTCGAGATGGCCAGCCAGGCGCGCCGGGATCCGGTGCTTCTCGCACGGCTCCGGCAAGCACCGTCCGACGTGCTCGCCCGCGAGATTCCCACCGATCCGCGCTTCAGTGCGTTCGCGGCGATGCTGGCCCGCTACCTCCGCGACTACGGTCTGCGCTGCCAGAACGAGCTCAAGCTGGAAGAGCCGACCCTCCGGGATCGACCGGAGCGGGTCATCGACGTGCTGAAGATGTATCTGGCAGCGGAGGCGGAGAGCGGCCCCCAGGCCGCTGCCCGGGAGCACCAGCAGCGGGCGATTCGCGCGCGCGGTGAGGAGCGGGCCTTCGAGTCGCTCGGCGTCTTCCGTCGCTGGGTGTTCCGCCGGGTTCTGCGGAATGCCCGGCTCGGCGTGCGGAACCGGGAGAGCCTGCGGTTCGCGCGGACCAAGGTCTACGGCCTCCTCCGCGACATCCTCCGCGCGGTCGCGACGCGCCTCGTCCAGGACAGCGTCCTCGACCGCCCCGAGGATCTCTTCGATCTCACGATGGACGAGATGTGGGATTTCGTGAGGGGCTCCGGGGCAGACCTGCGGCGGATCGCCGCCGAGCGAAAGCGGGAATTCGACACCTACCGCGCGTCGCCGGCGCCGCCGGACCGCTTCGAGACGATCGGGACGAGCGTGCCCGTCGGCGCGCCCGCCCGGACGGACTCGGCGCCGGCCCAGCTCCGGGGCACGGCCTGTTCCCCGGGAATCCGGGAGGACACGGTCGTAGTGGTCCAGACGCCGGGGCCCGACGTCGAGCTCACCGGTCAGATCCTCGCCGCCGAGCGGACGGATCCGGGCTGGGTGATGTACTATCCCTGCATCTCGGGCCTCCTGATTGAGCGCGGCAGCGTCCTGTCGCATTCTTGCATCGTGGCCCGCGAGATGGGCATCCCGACGATCGTCCGCGTCCCGGGCCTCCTCGGCCAGCTCCGCACGGGTAGCCGCGTGCGGATGAACGGAGCCGACGGGACCGTGGAGCTCCTGGACGACGCTCAGCGTACCTCGTCGACCTGAAAGCCGCAGTAGAAGAAGGCCAGATCCTTCGCGTGCAGCCGACGCGCCTCCTCCGAGAGCGGGCTGACGCGGTCCGCGAGCTCGGGCGGCAGGCTCCTCGGCACGAGCGTGTTCCAGTACGCAAGTCGCGCGCCCGACCGGGCCGTCCCCAGGAGATCCGAATAGAGCGCTCGACAGCTTGGCGGATCGAGGTACTCGAAGATGTCGGAGAGGTTGTATGCGTCGAAACCCGCGCCCGCGTGCCGCTGCGCCGCGTGCTCCACGGATCCGTGATACAGCGTGAGGCGGTGCAGTCCCTCGCGGATGGCCTGGAACTTCTCGGGGCGGAGGTAGCGGGGGAGCGCATGCCCGAAGTTGCCCCGCACGATGTACTCCAGGTAGGGATTCGCGTCCGTCGGGAGGTCCGTCAGTGCCCGCCGCGAGCGCTCGAGTATGCGGTCGGACACTGATCCCTCGACGTACTTGAAGAACTCCGGATCGCGGCCCAAGCGGCCGATGACGAAGCGGCTGAAGAAGAGCCGGAACAGGACGCGCCAGCGTCGATTGTTCCAGACCCGATCGTAGAATGCGTGGCGCTCCGCCTGCGTTCGCGGCTCGAGCAGCCGCTCGCAGGTCTTCCGCGAATGGACGAGAGAAAGGATCCGCGTGCGGAAGAGCTTGAAGAAGCGCTCGAACTTGCCGGCATGGATGACTCCCGAGACCACGTCCTCCCCCCGCGCGCGCCAGTAGCCGCGAGACGCCGGCGAGAGATCGGGCTCGAGGCGGGCGTAGGTGGCCAGGCGGTCCTCGGCGGGCCGCGTCCCGAGGAACGCGAGGAGCGCCTCGTACTCGAGGCGGCGGAAGGCCGCGACGCGAAGCTCGACGCATGCGAGCTGGACGGCGCTCAGGTCAGCGGCGACGATCTCGGCGCCCTCGGCCAGCAGGGCCAGCGCGTTGTCCCCGGCGGAGGCGATCGAGAGGATCCGCGCGCCGGGTCTCGCGCGCAAAGCCTCGCACAGGATGTCGGCGTCCTCCCAGCAGTTCGCATAGCGGACGAACTCGAAGGACGCGCGGTCCTCGATGCGATCCCGGGTCATGGGAGGCGTGAAAGCCGGGCCGGCCCGGTGGCGGCGCGGACAAGGGCGGCCTCCCGGACCTGAAACGTACTAGAGACTTTTGCGGTCCCTTGCCCGTGTCCCGGCGCCAGCGTGCCCATCGGCCTCTCGTGACCGGGAGGGTAGCGTGCAGCCGGCCAGCGCGGCAACGGCGGCGGTGACTGGCGTAGGTGGGTCCGGGAACAGGCCCCATGGGGGATGCCGGGGGCTCGCTGGATTGGGCGGCTACCGGGTATTCTCGTTCCCAATCGTGCCCGGTAACCGACTGCAAAATCTGAAGGTCGCAGGTTCGAAGCCTGCTGGGCGCACCACCCAACCGCCAACGTGATGGGGGCTAGCCAAGGACCGGGCTCCGGAGTCGTCCCGCCCGACCATCCACCTAAGCCGAACGGAGGCCCGAGATGATCGACGCCCGAGTAGAGGACCTGCTGGACGAGGTCGGGGTGAAGGCCTCGGGGAACCGAGAGGCGACGATCGTCGGGGGTGACCCGGTCGTCGGCTGCCGGTTTCCGGTCGGCGAGGCGGCTGCCGTGGCGCTTGGCGCCTGCGGCGTGGCGGTGTCGGACCTCTGGGAGCTGAAGGGGGGCCGGCCCCAGCGGGCGCGGGTCGACGTGCGGCGGGCCGCGGCCTCACTACACAGTCGGGGGTATCTCCGGCTGAACGGCGGGCCGGTCCCGCTCGGCCCGGCCGACGGCAACCCGCTGGTGGATTTCTACCGCTGCCGCGACGGCCGCTGGGTGCACGTCCACGGCGCCCTGCCGAACCTGGCCTACGGCACGATGCGGGTGCTCGGCTGCTCCCGCGAGCGCGAGTCCGTCGCGGCCGCGGTGGCGCGTTGGGACGCCGAGGCGCTCGAGGCCGCGCTGGCCGAGGCCGGCCAGTGCGGCGCGATGGTGCGCACGGCCGAGGAGTGGGCCAGGCACCCGCAAGGCCGAGCGCTGGCCGATCGCCCGCGGGTCGAGATCATGAAGCTGGGCGAGTCCGCGCCGGAGCCGCTGCCGGCCGGGGACCGCCCGCTGTCCGGGGTGCGGGTGCTCGACCTGACGCGGATCCTGGCCGGACCCACGCACGCCCGGACGCTGGCCGAGCACGGCGCCGACGTGCTCTACATCACCTCGCCCTGGCTGCCCAACCCCGACGCCTTCGTGCTGGACACCAACCACGGCAAGCTCTCGGCCTACCTCGACCTCGACGAGCCCGACGACGCGGCTCGGTTGCGTGAGCTGGTCGGCCAGAGCGACGTCTTCGCTCAGGGCTACCGGGCCGGCGCGCTCGGGCGGCGCGGCTTCGGCCCCGACCAGCTCGCGGAGCTGCGGCCGGGTCTGATCTACGTCTCGATCAACTGCTACGGCCAGTCAGGCCCCTGGGAGGGGCGCCCGGGCTGGGAGCAACTCGCCCAGACGGTCACCGGAATCGCGGCGGTCCAGGGTCGGCCCGACCGACCGCAACGGATGCCCGTCGCGGCCTGCGACTATACGACTGGCTATCTCGCCGCGCTGGGCACGCTCGTGGCGCTCGGCCGCCGGGCGCGCGAGGGCGGTAGCTATCACGTGCGCGCCTCGCTCTGTCGGAGCGGGATGTGGTTCGTCCGCCTGGGCGCGACCTGCGACCCGGCCCAGGCGAGCGGAGCGGGCGATCCCGCGGAGCTGTGCGTCGAGACGGACACACCGTTCGGCCGTCTCCGACACCTCAGGCCGGCCCTCGAGCTGTCCGAGACCCCGCCGTTCTGGGCCCGGCCCACCGTGCCGCTCGGTAGCCACCAGCCGGTCTGGCCGAACGGACGTTAGCCTGGAACCGAGGCGGTCGGGCCGGCCCGGACCAGCGGCTACTGAAGTGTGATGCGGCGATAGCCGGGGCAGGCCCACGGTCGAGCCGTCCACCCAGACGCGCTCGCCGATGGGCCGCTCCTCGCGCACGCCGCGCGCGCCTCCCGAGGACGCGTCGCCGCGGGTATACTTGGCCACCATGTCCTTCGGCGATACACTACGAGTGCACGGGTCGTCGGGTGCAGTCCCGCTGAGCCCGCCCTCTCCCTCGCGCGAGGTCTCGAGCGTCCACGAGCCGTTCATGCGCGTCGCGCTCGAGGAGGCCCGGCGGGCAGCCGAGGCCGGTGAGGTGCCGGTCGGCGCGGTCGTGGTCCTCGACGGGAGGGTGGTCGGCCGGGGCGGGAACCGCCCGGTGGCCGAGTCCGATCCGACGGCGCACGCCGAGATCCTGGCGCTTCGCGAGGCGGGACGCCGCGTCGGGAACTACCGGCTGACGGGCGCCACGCTCTACGTGACCGTCGAGCCGTGCGCGATGTGCGCGGGCGCGTGTCTCCACGCGCGCATCGGGGAGCTGGTGTTCGGCGCCCCGGACGACAAGAGTGGGGCGGTCGTGAGCCGTGCGCAGGTTCTCGACGACCCGGGGTGGAACCACCGGGTGCGCGTGACCGGCGGCGTGCTTGCCGCGGACGCGGCTGAGCTGATGCAGACGTTCTTCCGGACGCGACGTGCGGAGGGGTACCGAAGTGGTCGCACCGGGCTCGACTCGAAATCGAGTTGGGGGTGATGAGCCCCCACGTGGGTTCGAATCCCACCCCCTCCGCCATTCTTTCGCCACGGGGAGTGGCCGAGCGGCATGATCAGGACCGGGGAGAGGTGCCCGAGCGGCCGAAGGGGCACGACTGGAAATCGTGTACACGTCCAAAAGGCGTGTCGAGGGTTCAAATCCCTCCCTCTCCGCCATCCCCACTTCCACCGGGCCGAGGTGGACCGAGCGTGATCGAGCGTGGCCGTGCTAGGCGGGGAGGTAGCGGTGCCCTGTACTCGCAATCCGCTCCAGCGAGGCTGAATCCCCGCCCGAGGTGTCGGCGTGTTGAATTGAGCCCCGAGGAGCGGCGATGAGGGCTGGGCCCCACGCGACGAGAATCTGTCAACCCCGCCAGGCCCGGAAGGGAGCAACGGTCCGCAGACCCTCTCGTGTGCCGTGGGATTCCCTGGCCGGAGCCGTGTCTTCGGGGAGATCGCAGGACGCCGGCCATCGACGGCGGGTGCACGGCCACTTTATTCCGACCGGGGCGGCTCGCCTGATGGTCGCCCCCTGATGGGTTACCAGGTCCTCGCGCGGCGCTGGCGCCCGGTCACCTTCGACGCGGTCGTCGGGCAGGCGCCAATCGTCCGGACCCTTCAGAATGCGCTCGCCCAGGAGCGCATCGCCCACGCGTACCTCTTCGCCGGCCCCCGGGGCGTCGGCAAGACGACCACGGCCCGGCTCCTCGCAATGGGCCTGAACTGTGAGAAGGCGCGCAAGGGCGGCGTGGTGCCCTGCGCCGCCTGCGAGCCCTGCCGCGAGGTGGCCGCGGGGCGCGCCCTCGACGTGATCGAGATCGACGGGGCCTCGAACCGCGGAATCGACGAGGTGCGGACGCTGCGCGAGAACGCCCGCTACGCGCCGGCCCGCGGGCGACGCAAGGTCTACATCATCGACGAAGTTCACATGTTGACGGAGCCGGCCTTCAACGCGCTCCTCAAGACGCTCGAGGAACCGCCGGCCCACGTCGTCTTCGTGCTGGCCACCACGGAGGCGCGCCGGCTGCCGGCGACGATCCTCTCGCGCTGCCAGCGCTTCGACTTCCGGCCGATCGCGGGCGCCGAGATCGGCGAGGCCCTCCGACGGATCCTCGCGGAAGAGAAGGTGCCGGCGGATGCGGTCGAGCCGGATGCCCTCCGTCTCCTCGCGCGGGCGGCCGATGGAAGCCTCCGTGACGCGCTGTCACTCCTCGACACAGCGCTCGCGTACGGGGAGGGCCGCGTCGCCGCGCGGACCGTGGAGGAGCTCCTCGGTAGCGGGGGGGCCGAGGCGGCGTGGGCGCTGGCCGGCGCGCTCGTCCGGCGCGCTGCGCCCGACGCCCTCCAGCGGATCGCCGACGCCGCGGCGAGCGGACTCGACCTGGCGCTCCTCTGCGAGGAGACGATGGAGCTCCTGAGGCAGGCGCTGCTCGCGACGGTGACCGGCTCCCCGGGCGCGGACGTTACCGAGGACGAGACCGCCCGCCTCCGGACGCTCGGCGCCACGGCGGGCGCCGGCGAGGCGGATCTCCTCCTGCTCCTCCGCGGCCTCCTCGACGCCGAGACCGAGATGCGCAAGTCGCCTCACCCCCGCGTCGATCTGGAGGTCGCGGCGGTGCGGCTCTGCCACCGGCCCGAGGCCGTGTCGATCGAGACGGTGCTGGAGCGGCTCGAGCAGGCGGAGGCGCGGCTCCGAGGCTACGGGGGGCTGCCCGAAGCCGCGGGCCCGGTCCAGTCGGATCTGCTCGGCGCGCCCGCCGAGCCGTCGCTCCCCCGGCCGATGGCCGTGCCCCGGCCCGCCGAGCGCGCCCCGGCGCCCCCACCGCGTGGCGGCACGAGTCGCGATCCGGCGCCGACGGTCCGCGACGTCCCGGCGCCGGCACGCCCCGCCGGCGGGCCGGGCACGCGCAGCGCGGCGGAGATGTGGTCGGCGATCGTTGCGGAGGTCATCCGGCTCCGGCCGACCCTGGGGCACCTCCTTGCCGAGGGCGTGGTGGTCGGGGAGGAGGAGGGGCGGCTCACGGTCGCCGTGCCCAACGGCAGCGCATTCGCCCACGACCAGCTTCGGCGGATGGAGAACAAGGAGATGGTCCTCGAGGCGGCCCGGCGGCTCCATCCGGGACTCCGAGACATCGTGTTCACGGCGGGGGGCGCGCCGGGTGGGGTCCCGGCCGGCACGCATCCCCTGGTCCAGGCCGCGATGGAGCTGTTCGAGGGAGAGATCACCCAGGTCCGTGCCGCCCCCGGGCCGCGCGCGAGTGCGTCCGCGGAGCCGGCGGCCGGCGGCGGGGAGGCCCCATGAAGGGATTCGGCAATCTCGTCAAGGAAGCCCAGAAGCTCCAGGCGCAGCTGGAAGCCCTCAAGGAAGAGGTCGGCAAGAAGAAGGTAGAGGCCTCGGCCGGCGGGGGCATGGTGGTCGTCGAGGCCAACGGCAACCAGGAGCTCGTGTCGATCCGGATCGACCGCGAGGTGGTGACGCCCGACGATCCCCAGATGTTGGAGGACCTCGTCCTCGCCGCCGCCAACGAGGCGCTCCGGAAGGCCCGCGAGCTGGTGGCGAGCGAGATGGCCCGGGTGACCGGGGGACTCGGCGCGAAGCTGCCCGGGCTGATGTAGAGGGCGCGTGGCCGCGCACCCGCCCGCCGTCGCCCGGCTCATCGAGGCCCTCCAGCGGCTGCCGGGTATCGGCCCCAAGACAGCGCAGCGGCTCGCGTTCCACCTCCTGAAGCAGCCGGTCGCTGCCGTGCAGGACCTGGCAGAGGCGCTGGTCGACGTCAAGGCGCGGGTCGTCCACTGCTCTCGCTGCTTCAACGTGACGGACACGGACCCCTGCGGGATCTGCGCGGACCCGGCCCGCGACACGGGGCTCCTCTGCGTGGTGGAGGAGCCGAACGACCTGGTGGCGATGGAGCGGACGGGGGAGTACCGGGGAACGTATCACGTACTCCTCGGGGCCCTGTCCCCGCTCGACGGGATCGGCCCGGACGAGCTCAAGGTGCGGGAGCTGCTCCTTCGCGTCGAGACGAACCATGTCCGCGAGATCATCCTGGCGACGAACCCGAACGTCGAGGGAGACGCCACCGCGCTCTACCTGGCCAAGCTCCTCCGGCCGCTCGGCCTCCGCGTCACGCGCATCGCGCGCGGGCTGCCGGTCGGGGGCGACCTCGAGTACGCCGACGAGGTGACGCTGTCGCGGGCCCTCGAAGGACGCCGCGAGATGTGAGCCGGGCGGGGGGCGCTACTTCCCGGTGAAGAACCGCTCGAGGCTGCGGCCGACGGATTTCATCCCGGCCCAGATCGACTCGCCGAAGCCCTTCGCGCTGTCGTGCATGCGGTCGACCGTGGGCTTGGTCTCCTTGCCCGCCGCCTGGGCCCGCTGGCCGACTTCCTTGGCGCCCTCGGTGACCGTCTTGCCGATGCCCTTAGCGGTCTCCTCCACGCCCTTGCCGATCTTCTTGGCGCCCTCGACCACCTGGTCCGCGGCCTTGGCGGCCTGGGCGGCCGCGCCGGCCGGGACCCCGGCCAGAAAGAGAGCGGTCAGCCCGAGGCGGAGGGCCGCGCCCCCTCGCGACCGTGCACGCAACGACCCCGACATCGCGTCACCTCCCACGCCAGCGTTTGAGCTCACGCCCATCCTAGCACCCGGGCCCGGCGCGGCCGCACGGCCGGGCCCGAGGGGCCAGGGATGCTGAGGACCCTGGTCGAGTTCGGGGAGACCCTCCTGTTCATGCTGGGCGCGGTCGTCCTGCTCGGCGCCCTGGCGCATGCGCTCGGCTGGCTCCTGGCCCGCCGGCGGACGGCCCAGGTCGTGTGGCGGGCGTGGAACGTCCTGGGGGCGCTCCTGCTCGGGCTGGGCGTCCTCGGCATGGCGTACGCGTGGGGAGTCCTCGGCCTCCAGTCGGGGTGGGGCAGCCTCCTTTTGGGGTTGGGGCTCCTGCTCGCCTCCGCGGGCCTCTGGATGCTCGTCCCCGTCTGAGCCGGGCGACGTTTCGAGACCGGCGAGGCTGGGGTACAATGCTGCGCATTCCCCGGTAGCTCAGTCGGTAGAGCAGGTGGCTGTCGAGTTGGCAGCGTCCCGCCGAAAGGCGGGATGGAAAAGCGGGCGAATTCAGGGAACCCTACGTCCGGGAGGATAGGGGAATCCTGAGCGAAGCCCTCGGGCGGTCGGCGTCCGGGGGACCGTGCAGAGACTAGACCGCAAGGTCGTACCCCGGAGCTCCGCGAGCGGGCGCCGGGGGAAGCGCCCGCCCCCTACGGGTGCCCGTGGGCACCTACGGGGATGAGATAGTCCAAGCCCCGCGGAAACGTGGGGGCCCTTGTAACCACAAGGTCGCAGGTTCGAGTCCTGCCCGGGGAGCCACTTCTCGAAGGCCGTCGGCGGCGACGCCGGCGGCCTTTCGCGTTTCGTCGTCCGGCGGTCTGCGATCGCTGCGGAGGAGCAGAGCCTCAGGCGCCCGGCGCGGCGCCGGTCAGCGCGGGGGACGTCGTCACGGTCGCCAGGAAACCGTTCAGGCTGCCGAGGTGCGTCCGGTGAACCTGGTCGTGCGGGACGACGACCCCGTCCGGGCCCTTGACGGGCATCGCAGCCATTGCATCGGCGGCCATGAGGACCTTGAAGCCCCGGTGCGCCGCCTCGCGCGCGGTGGTGTCGCAGCACATCTGTGTCATGAAGCCCGAGACGATGACCTGCTCGATTCCGTGGCGGCGGAGGTGCTCCTCGAGCCCGGTGTTGGTGAACGAACCGGGCAGGTGCTTGGTGAGGACGGGCTCGCCGGGCGCGGGCTGGGCGGCCGGATGAACCTCGACCCCGGGGCTCCCCGGCGCGAACGTGGTCGGGTTCGGGCGGCGACTCTCGTGCACGACGTGGACGACGGGGACGCCCCCCGCCCGGGCCCAGGCCAGAAGATCCGCGATCCGCTCGACGGCGGCGGGGCCGTCGGGCAGGACGAGCTTGCCGACCGGCGCGAAGTACTCCTGCTGGGCGTCAATAACGAGGAGCGCCGTCTTCTCCATCGGAGGCCTCGCTTTCCCGCGGCCCGGCCGCGCGGCCGCATGCTACCATGCCGCCTCGGTGAACCCCCCTGGCATGACCGGCGGCGACGGCCCGGCGTCTCGGCCGCGATCTTTCTCGCCGTCGGTCAGCCGGCTCCGGCTCCGACGCGGCGAGCCGCGCCCGCACCGGGCCCGCCGCGGGTTCCTGACCGGCGTCTTGCTGATGGCCGGGAGCTTTCTCGTCTATCCGGCGTATCCGGTCCTCGTGTTCTGGCCGGTCACCGACCGCTCTCGGGTCGAGATCACGCTCGTCGCGGCGGCCCTGTCCTGGGCGGTGTTCAGCGTCGGGCTCTACCTGGCGGGCCGGCGCGGGTGGGTGTGGCTCCGGCGCCGGTGGAAGGGGCACGGGCCGCGGTCGGCCCCGCCGGCTTCCCCGCGGCCCCCGTGATAGACTGCCGGCCGGACGGCCCAGCATGCTCGATGTCCTGATCGCGGGCGGCCTCGTCGTCGACGGCACCGGCAATCCGGGGTACTACGCCGCGATCGGGATCGAGGGGGAGCGGGTCCGGCTCTTCCGGGGCGCGCTCGACGGGGTCCACGCGCACCGGACGATCGACGCCACGGGACGGGTCGTCTGTCCCGGCTTCATCGACATGCACGCCCACTCTGGACTCGTGATCCTGGCCGAGCCCCGGCACGAGCCCAAGGTGCGCCAGGGGGTCACGACCGAGGTCATCGGCATCGACGGCTGCTCCTACGCGCCGTTCCACTCCCACGCCGACCTCGAGCAGTTCGTGGAGATCAACGCGGGGCTGGACGGGTGCCCGCCTCTCCCCGGCCGGTGGGCGACCGTCGAGCAGTACCTCGACCTCTTCACGAACCGGGTGGCGGTCAACATCGTCTACCTGGTGGGGAACTCGCCGCTCCGCGTGTGCGCGGTGGGCTGGGAGGATCGCCCGGCGCGGCCGGCTGAGCTCTCGAACCAGCGCGCGCTCCTCCGGACAGCGATGGA
>DATAFX010000033.1:0-12983 GCA_036257195.1 Candidatus Methylomirabilota bacterium
CAGGCCGAGGGCCATCCGGTCGAGCCGGGCGCGCTCGGCGAGAACCTGACCATCGCGGGGCTCGATTGGGCGTGCGTCCAGCCAGAGGACTTCTTCCGCCTGGGAGAGGACGTGCTCGTCCAGATCACCCGCTTCACCAGCCCCTGCTGGAACGTCCGGGCGTCGTTCCTCGACGGGACGTACTCGCGGGTCTCCGAGAAGCGGCATCCGGGGTGGAGTCGGCTCTACGCCCGCGTGCTGGTTCCCGGAGAAATCGCGGTCGGCGACGGCGTCGAGCGCCTGACGCCGGCCGCGGTGGCCCGGCACCTCGCCGTCGGCCTCGGAGGCTAGGGTGACCATCGTCGACCTTTCGCTGCCAATCCGCCCACACGTCCGCTGGCAGACAGAGGTGACCACCGTCTCGAGCTTCGAGGACCCGTCACACCCCTTCCGGTCGAGCCGCCTCGGGATGCCCGGGCACGGCTTCACCCACTGCGACGGCTTCAGCCACTTCATCCCCGGCGGGACCACGGTCGACCGGATGCCGATCGAGACCTGGGTCGGGGACGCGGCCGTGGTCGACCTCACCCACGTGGGCGCGAACACGGCGATCGAGGCGGCCGACCTGGAGACGCGCGGCCGGCACGTCCGTCCCGGGGACATCGCCCTGCTCCGGACCGACTGGCCCCTCCGACGGTCGTGGGAGACGCTCGAGTTCTGGACGGAGGCGCCGTGGACGAGTCTCGAGGCGTGCCGGTGGCTCGTCGCGCGCGGGGTCAAGGCCGTCGGGTACGACTATCCGCCGGACCACCCGGTCCGCGACCTCGTCAGCGGGTGTCGGCGACCGATCTCCCCGGAGGAGTGGGCCACGCACCACACGTTCTTCCCGGCCGGTGTCGGCGTCATCGAGTACCTGGTGAACCTGGACCGGCTGGGCCGCGACCGGGTCAGGTTCCTGGCGCTCCCGATCAAACTCGACGGCGGCGATGGCGCGCCGGCCCGTGCCATCGCGATCCTGGACTGACGGCGCGAAAATGCCCGCGCCACCGCCGTCCTTCTCGCGGTTCGTTGCGATCGATTGGTCGGGCGCGCGTTCTCCCTCCTACCAACGACGAGCGATTGTCTGCTGCGTCGTCGAGGGACGCGGGGGGCACCGCCGAGTCGTCTCGCTCGAGTCTGGTCGAGATCGACAGGAGATCGTGACCTGGCTGGCCGAGTGTGCGGAGGATCGTGTACCGACGCTGGTCGGCCTGGACTTCCCGTTCGCCTACGCAGCTCCGTTCCTCGACCATGTGGGCGCGCCGGACTTCTCCGCGCTGCTCACCCGCATGGCCCCGCTCGACGGGGTGTCGGCGGCGACCGATCGGGTCGACGCCTTCATCGCCGCGTGCGGCCAGTGGTGGGCGTGCTGGGGCCAGGACGAGGAGGCTCGCTGGACGCGGCGTCGCGTCGAGCGACTGCGGGAGCTACGGGGCGCCGCCTCGCCCCTCGAGGCACGCCTGCGTGACGGCAAGTTTCGGTTCGAAGGGCAACGTCAGGTCGGGAAGGCGGCGGTCACGGGCATCGCGGCGATCGCCGACCTGAAGAGTCGTGAGCCGGGCGTGCGCGTGTGGCCCTTCGAGGATCCGGCGGGCGCGACGCTCGTGCTGGCCGAGGTCTGGCCGCGGCTTGCCCTCGGCACTGTGAGGAAGAACGAGTGTGCCGCGCGCCGTCGCCACGTCCAGGAGCTCCGTCGGCGCGGTGTCCGCCTTCGACCCGAGCACGAGCGCCTGGCGGAGGCCTCCGATCACGCGATCGACGCGCTAGCGGCTGCCGCCGAGATGGCCTCGGGGCGCTGGCCGCTGGCCCCGCGGAGCGCCCTGCCCCCGGAGTCTCTTCGCGAAGGCTGGATCCTCGGCGTCGAACCGTCCTCGATCGCGCCTGGCGGCCGGCGCGCGGAAGGGCGGTCAGCCCGTGACCAGCCCGAGGGCTCGCCAGTAGGGCAAGCTCAGTAGGAACCCCGCCAGGACCGCGGCCGCGTAGACCCACGCGAACGGCCGCGCGTCACGGTGGCCGAAGGCGCGCTCCTCCGTGCCGTAGTAGAGCGTTAGGTAGTAGGGGCTCTGTTGCGGTAGGAGGAACAGGTTGCCGACCTTGAGCGCCACGAGCCCCATGATCAGCGGGCTGAGCCCGGTCGCCTGCGCGAACGGCGTCAAGGCCACCGTCAGGAGCGGCACGGCCGTCTGCCACGGGAGGGCGAAACGGACGGTCACCGTGATCAGCACGGCGACGGTGATGGCCGCCGCCGGCGTCGTGACGACGCCGAGTGCGGCACGGGCCCGCGCCGCAAACCAGGCGTCGGCGCCGACATGGGCCGCCAGGTCCGCGAGACTGAAGGCCATCCCCATGAACAGCAGGAAGGACCAGTCGACCTGCGCCTGGAGCGCCGTGCGGTCGAGGACCTGGGTGGCGAGCAGGAGGCACAGCCCCGCCAGAGTCAGCCAGGCCGGATCCACACCGTGCCATGGCTGCGTGATCCAGCCGACCAGGACGACCAGGGCGACGAACGCGGTGATCCGCTCCTCGCGGGAGGGCGGACCGAGCATCTCGAGCTGGGCGTGGAGCAGGGTCGGGCGCACGGGGGTGGACCCGGTCGGACGGTGACGCCAGACGATCCAGGCCAGCGCGGTGCCGAGGCTCACACTCTCGAGCACCAGGACCGCCTGGAGCCACGTGAGCCACGACACCTGAGCCCGGGTCGCCTCGGGCAGGACCCGCCAGGCGAGCAGGCAGGTCGGCGTCCCGGTAAGGAAGATCGTCGTCGCCAGAACGAACCCGGTGAACGCCGCCAGCGCGAGCCCGGTGCTGGCCCGGCTGCGCGGCGGGTACTTGAGCGTGTCGACCAGCCCGAGGACCACCGGGCCCATGAAGGTCACACGCGCCTGCGCGGACGGGATGAGCACCGTCGACACGATGCCGGCCGTCAGGAGGGCGGAAGCCTGCCCAGCGAACGTCGGAGGGAAATGGCGCACCATGACGAGCGTGATCCGGTAGAGCAGACCTGATCGGGCCAGCGCTGCCGCCAGCCCCAGGATCCCGAGCATCAGGAACCACGTGCTGGTCGCGAACCCGGCGAAGGCAGTCGCCGTCGGGGCCACGCGAAGGAGCACCCACGCGATGCCCATCCCGAGGGCGACGACGTAGTCTGGGAAGCTCGCCCACGCCCAGAGCACGGTCCCCGCCGCCAGGACCGCCAGGAACCGTACCGCGCGCGGCTCGAGCCCCCCCGGCGGAAGCCAGAGGACCAGGGCGGCGACCGCGAGCGCCAGGAGCAGGCCGGCCGACCCCCAGCGGGCACCGCTCGCCGTGACGGCCGACAGCGGTCCCCGCGGGCTCGGCGCGCGGGCGGCTTGCTCTTGCCCGGCGCGGCGGGCGGTCTCGCCGGTCGGCTGGCCGCGGTGCGCGTAAAGGGCGCCGAGGCTCCGCACGAGGCGGTCACGGGCGCCGCTGTCCAGCCGATGGCCCGAGAACGCGCGCTCCAGCAGGGTCCCGGCCGCATCCGGCCGCCCGGTCCGCACGAGCAGGCTGGCCTTGGCCGGCCCGAGATCCGCCCGGAGGAGTACGTCTTCCGGGAGCCGCTCGAGCCATGTCTCGAGCTCGGCGTCCGGGGGCGGGGTGCCCGATGCCAGGGCGCGATGGATCGCGTGGGCGGCCTCGCCCCACCGCCCAGCGGCGAGCCAATGGCGCGCGCCCTCCGTCCAAGCCCCCTCGGCAGCATGCGCCGCCGCGAGCGCGACGTGGAGGTCGCCGGTGCCGTCGGCGCCGGACTCGTCCCCGAGTCGCCGCCGCACGTGGTCGCGAAACTCGCCATGGAGGCGGTAGGTGCCCTTCTCGTCCCGGACGACCAGGGCGGGGTGGCGAGCGGCGGCCTCGGCCGCGAGTCGCGGCCCGGCCTCGCCGAGAATGGCAGTTAGCACGCTCCCGTCGGCCCGGTCCGCCACCGCCAGGACCTCCAGGAGGCGCCGGGCCGGCGGCTCGGAACTGGTCAGCACGCCGTCGAACACCGTCGTGTACGCGCGCCGCGCATACGCCACGTCCTCCGTCGTCCGCGCAATACGGCGGCAGAGCACGCGAGCGAGCTCGCGCAGGAAAACCGGGTGGCGCTCGGAGAGCGCCTGAAAGCGATCCTTGCCCAGTCGGAGGAGCCGCGTGGGCGACAGCGCGACCACGGTGGCCGAGCGCGGGTCGCCCGTGACCAGCGCCATCTCCCCTAGACAGTCCCCGGGTCCCAGAACGGCGACCCGCTCGCCCGGTCCGCCGCGCTCCCCGCGGACCTCCACGGCTCCGCTCACGACCACGTAAAGGGCGTCGCCGGGGTCGCCCTGCGAGAACACCGCGCGGCCGGCAGGAACCTCGACCTCGTCGAACTCGCTCACGAGGCGGGCGAGTACCTCGCGCGGGAGCTCGGCGAACAGCGACACGGTCCGGAGCGTGGTGACGACCGCGTCCATCGAGACCTCGTGGCGGACGCTAGACGGCGCGAGTCGCTCTGTCAAGGCGCCTGCCGTCCAGGTCTCGGCAAGGGCGCGTCCCTCGCGTATCCTCGGCCGCGTGGAGCCGTTCGACCTCGTGATCTCCGCGTGCCGGCTGGCGCCGGCGGGCCGGCTGGCGGACATCGGCATCCGGGACGGACGGATCGCCGCGCTCGGCGATCTCACCGAGGCGCCGGCACGGCACCGTCGCCGGGCCGAGGGGCGACTGGTCGTGCCCGGCTTCGTCGACGCCCACGTTCATCTGGACAAGCCCTATCTCCTCGACCGCGCGCCCGGCTGCGAGGGAACGCTGGCGGAGGCCATCCTCGTCACCGCCGCGGCCAAGCGGACGTTCACCGTCGAGGACGTCCGGACGCGAGCCCGGAGACTCCTCGACCGCGCCGTTGCGCTCGGCACGACCGCGATGCGCGGTCACGTGGAGGTCGACCCGATCGTGGGCCTCCAGAGCGTGGAGGCGCTTCTCCCGCTGCGAAGCGAGTATGCCGACCGTCTCGACCTCGAATTCTGCGCGTTCGCCCAGGAGGGAATCCTGAAGGCGCCCGGGACGGAAGAGCTCCTGCGCGAAGCGCTCCAGGCGGGTGTCGACCTGGTCGGCGGGTGTCCCTACAACGACACCGACGCCGCCGCCCACATCGACCGGGTCTTCGACCTCGCGCGCGAGTTCGACTGCGACGTGGACTTCCACGCCGACTTCGCCGACGAGCCCGTGTACCGCCACGTGGACATGATCGTCGACCGCACGGAGCGCCACGGCTGGCAGGGGCGGGTCGCGGTCGGCCACCTCACCGAGTTGGCCGCCTGCGACGAGGCCGAGCAGGCGCGGATCGCGCGGCGGCTCCACGAGGCCCGCATCGCCGTGATCACGCTGCCGGCGACCGACCTCTACCTGATGGGACGACGCGATACGCGAAGCGTCCGCCGGGGGCTCACGCCGGTCAAGCGGCTCCGGGCGGCCGGCGTGACGGTCGCGGCCGCGACCAACAACGTGCAGAACGCCTTCACCCCCGCGGGCAACGCAGACCCGCTCCTCCTCACGTACCTCCTCGTCGTGGGGGCCCACATGGGCGGAGCGGCCGACATGGCGGCGGCGCTCGACATGGTGACCACCGCGCCGGCACGGATCCTCGGGCGCCGGGACCACGAACTCCGGGTCGGAGGCCGCGCCGACCTGGTGGCGCTCGAGGCGTCGACACTGGCCGAGGCGGTCGGCGGGCTTCCGGCGCGCGCCCTCGTGGTGAAGGGCGGCCGCGTGGTCGCGCCCGCGAGCCCCGCGCCGCTTGACAGTGACGCCGGCGCGACGTACAGTCCGGGGCAGGTAGCTCCTTTAAGTGGGCCCAGTGAGGCTCGCAAGGAGAGGCGATGACCGCTGCGACACGCGTGAGCATGGGGCCCTCCCTGGTGACCAGGGGGGGCATTCTCGTCTCCGGTCCGGCCCGTCCCGCCGCTCCTGCCTCCGCATGCCGGCGATGATCCATCGGGAGAAGGCCCAGGTCCTCGACGAGCCGGGGATCGACCGGGCGCTGACCCGGATCGCTCACGAGATCGTCGAGCGGGCGGGCGGCACCGACGGGCTCGCGCTGGTCGGGATCCGGACGCGCGGCGTGTCGCTGGCCCGGCGGATCGCGGTGCGGCTCGGGGCGATCGGCGGCAATCCGGTTCCGGTGGGCGCGCTCGACATCACGCTCTACCGGGACGACCTCGGACTCAAGGGGGAGGCCCCGGTGCTGCGGGGGACCGACATTCCCTTCCCGGTGTCCGACAAGACGATCGTCCTGGTCGACGACGTCCTCTACACGGGGCGAACCATCCGGGCGGCGCTCGATGCGATCATCGATCTCGGGCGCCCGCGCATGATCCAGCTGGCCGTTCTGGTCGACCGGGGGCACCGGGAGTTCCCGATCCGGGCGGACTACGTGGGGAAGAACCTGCCGACGGCCCGCCGCGAGGCGGTCCAGGTCCTCCTCCACGAGCACGACGGCCAGGACCGGGTCGTGATCCAGGAACCCGACGCCTAGGAGGGAGCGATGGGGCTCACGCGGAAGGACCTGCTGGAGATCCGGAGCCTGGAGCCCGGCGAAATCCAGACGATCCTCGACACCGCCGCCTCCATGAAGGAGATCGCCTCCCGGGAGATCAAGAAGGTCCCGGCGCTGCGCGGCAAGACCGTCGTCAACCTGTTCCTCGAGCCCTCGACCCGCACTCGGACGTCCTTCGAGATCGCCGGAAAGTGGCTCTCGGCCGACGTGGTCAACGTCTCGGGGTCGTCGTCGAGCGTCGTGAAGGGGGAGACGCTCGTCGACACCGCCCGCAACATCGAGGCGATGAGCCCCGACTGCGTCGTGATCCGCCACGCGGCGTCGGGCGCCGCGCACATGCTGGCACGGGTGCTCCGCTGCTCGGTCGTGAACGCCGGGGACGGAATGCACGAGCATCCGACCCAGGCGCTCCTCGACCTCTTGACGATCCGCGAGAAGCGAGGCCACCTCGAGGGGCTGTCGGTCGCGATCGTTGGGGACATCGCCCACAGCCGCGTCGCCCGCTCCAATATCGCCGGGATGCGGAAGATGGGGATGAGCGTGACGGTCGCCGGTCCGCCGACGCTGATCCCGCCTGGGGTGGAGGAGCTCGGCGTCAAAGTCGCGCGCCGGATGGAGGACGCCCTCCGCGACGTCGACGTGATCATGATGCTGCGCCTCCAGCAGGAGCGGATGACGGCCAACTACATCCCGTCGCTCCGCGAGTACTCGCGACTGTACGGGCTCTCGCTGGAGAAGCTGCGCGGCGCGCGCGACGACGTCCTGATCATGCATCCCGGCCCCGTCAACCGCGGGATCGAGATGGCGCCGGAGGTTGCCGACGGGCCGTACTCGGTGATCCTCGAGCAGGTGGCGAACGGCGTCGCGGTCCGGATGGCGATCCTCTACCTCCTGATCGGCGCCCAGGGCGGGGAAGGCTGAGCCATGGACCTCCTGATCCGGAACGGTCGCGTGATCGATCCCGCCAACGGCCTGGACGCGCCCGGGGACCTCCTGATCCAAGGCGGTCGGGTCGCCCGGATCGGAGCGCGGCTCGAGGCGCCGCCGGGCACGGAGACAGTGGACGCCGGGGGCCGCGTGGTCGCGCCCGGCTTCATCGACATCCACGTCCACCTCCGGGAGCCGGGGCAGGAGTACAAGGAAACGATCGCGACCGGCACCCGGGCAGCGGCGGCGGGCGGGTTCGCCGCGGTCGCATGCATGGCCAACACCGAGCCGGTCAACGACACGCGCGCCGTGACCGACTACATCCTGGCCGAGGCGCGCAGCCGGGGTATCGTGCGCGTGTACCCGATCGGCGCCGTGACGAAGGGCCTCGCCGGGCGGGAGCTGGCGGAGCTCGGGGAACTCGCCGAGGCGGGCTGCATCGCCTACTCCGACGACGGGCGGCCCGTGATGAACTCGGCGCTCCTCCGCCGCGCGCTCGAGTACGCGCAGGCGTTCGGCCGGCCGATCGTCTCGCATGCCGAGGATGCCGCCCTCAGCGAGGGCGGGGTGATGCACGAGGGCTTCGTGTCGACGGATCTCGGACTGCGGGGCATCCCGGCGGCGGCCGAGGAGATCATGGTCGCGCGGGACGTCGCGCTCGCCGAGCTGACCGGGACGCCGGTCCACATCGCCCACGTCTCGACCGCGGCGGCAGCGCGGCTCCTCCGGGACGCCAAGGCGCGCGGCGTCCCGGTCACCGGCGAGGTCACTCCGCATCACCTGATCCTCACGGACGAGGCGCTCCGCGCCTACGACCCCAACGCCAAGATGGCGCCGCCGCTCCGCTCGAAGCGCGACGTCGAGGCGTGCCGGGAGGCGCTCGCCGACGGGACGCTGGACGCGATCGCGACCGACCACGCGCCCCACGCGCTCACGGACAAGGAGGTGGAGCTCGACCATGCGGCCAACGGGGTCGTGGGCCTCGAGACGGCGGTCGCCCTCTGCCTCACGCACCTCGTGCGGGAGGGCGTGCTCGACCTGTCCACCCTGATCGCGCGGCTGACGGTGGGGCCGGCGCGCGTGCTCGGGCTCCCGGGCGGGAGTCTCGCCCCCGGGACCCCGGGAGACGTGACGGTCCTCGACCTCGCGCGCGAGCACGTGATCGAGCCGGCCCGGTTCCGCTCGAAGGCCCGGAACACGCCGTTCGGCGGCCAGGCGGTGGTCGGCGCCCCGTGGCTGACGGTCGTGGGCGGCCGCATCGTGATGCGCGACGGCCGGGTCGCGGGGGACAGCGGGTGGTGACGCGGCGCGAGCGGGCGGTCCTGGCCCTGGCCGACGGCCGCGTCTTCGAGGGTGAGCCGCTCGGTGCTCGCGGGGAGGCGGTGGGCGAGGTCGTCTTCAACACCGCCATGAGCGGATACCAGGAAGTCCTCACGGACCCCTCGTACAAGGGACAGATCGTGTGCATGACGTACCCCCACATCGGCAACACGGGGGTGAACGAGGAGGACCCGGAGTCGGGCCGGCCGTGGGCGGAGGGGTTCGTGGTCCGCGAGGCCTCGTCGGTGGCGTCGTCCTGGCGGGCGACGGCGACCCTCGAGGACTATCTCCGCGGGCACGGGATCGTGGGGATCCAGGGCATCGACACGCGCGCCCTGACCCGGCATCTCCGCGACCGCGGGGCGCAGGCGGGCGTGATCTCGACCGGTGACGTCGACCCGCAGGCGGTCGTCGCCAAGGCCAAGGCGTCGCCGGGACTCCTGGGGCGGGACCTGGTGAAGGAGGTCACGTGCCCGGAGCCCTACGAGTGGCGCGAGTCCGTGTGGCAACTCGGGCAGGGCTACTCGGCGCCCCCGGCCGCGCGCTTCCACGTGGTCGCGTACGACTCGGGGATCAAGCGGAACATCCTCCGGCAGCTGGTCAGGGAGGGCTGCCGCCTCACCGTCGTGCCAGCGTTCGCCTCGGCCGACGAGGTGCTCTCGCTCAAGCCCGACGGGCTGTTCCTAGCCAACGGTCCGGGCGACCCCGAGGGCGTGCCCTACCTCGCCGAATCGGTGCGGCGGCTGGTCGAGCGGCTGCCGACGTTCGGGATCTGCCTGGGCCACCAGATCCTGGCGCTGGCGCTCGGAGCCCGCACCTTCAAGCTGCCCTTCGGGCACCATGGCGCGAACCACCCGGTGAAAGACCTCGGCACGGGGCGGGTGGAGATTACGTCACAGAACCACGGTTTCGCGGTGGATCCGGACTCGTGCGCGTCCGCCGGGTTCGAGATCACCCACACCAACCTCAACGACGGAACGTGCGAGGGGATGCGCCACCGGGGCCTCCCGGTCTTCTCGGTGCAGTACCACCCGGAGGCCTCTCCGGGGCCGCACGACTCACACTACCTGTTCCGACGGTTCGTCGAGCTCCTCATGCAGGCGAGAGGCAGGTGAGAGGATGCCCCGGTATTTCATCGCGTATCGGAAGACCGAGGAGGCCGGGCAGAAGCCGGAGTGGGCCTCCTTCACGACCGAGTCGCCCACCGCCCTCGAAGCCCACGCCATCCGCGAGCGGGTGGAGAAGCGGCTCGGGCTCTTCGGCGAGCGGCTGACGGGCGCCGGCGAGGTCCAGTTCCTGGGCACGGCGCCGCTCGTCGAGTTCCTGGTGCGGCGCGAGGAGGCGCCCGCCGGCGTCTCCATCGTCTACGGCCTGCTCGAGTAGATGCCCAAGCGCACGGACCTCCGGAAGATCCTGCTGATCGGCTCCGGGCCGATCGTCATCGGCCAGGCGTGCGAGTTCGACTACTCGGGCACGCAGGCCTGCAAGGCGCTCCGCGAGGAAGGGTTCGAGGTCGTGCTGGTGAACTCGAACCCGGCCACCATCATGACCGACCCGGAGATGGCGGACCGGACCTACATCGAGCCGCTCACGCCCGAGGTGCTCGAACGGATCATCGCGATCGAGCGGCCTGACGCCCTCCTCCCCACCCTCGGCGGGCAGACCGGGCTCAACCTCGCCGTCGCCCTGGCCGAGCGCGGTGTCCTCGAGCGGTACGGGGTGGAGCTGATCGGCGCCAAGCTCGAGGCGATCCGGAAGGCGGAGGACCGCGAGCTCTTCAAGGCCGCCATGCAGCGGATCGGTCTCGAGCTGCCGCGCTCGGGCTACGCGCGTTCGATCGAACAGGCGCGGGAGGTCGTCCGGGAGGTGGGCTATCCGGCCATCATCCGGCCGTCGTTCACGCTCGGGGGGACTGGGGGCTCCGTCGCGTGGAACCCGGACGAGCTGGAGGGCGCGATCCGCTGGGGGCTCCAGCAGAGCCCGATCGGCCAGGTGCTGGTCGAGGAGTCGGTCATCGGCTGGAAGGAATTCGAGCTGGAGGTCATGCGCGACCTGCGGGACAACGTCGTGATCGTCTGCTCGATCGAGAACTTCGACCCGATGGGCGTTCACACCGGCGACTCGATCACGGTCGCCCCGGCTCAGACCCTGACCGACAAGGAGTACCAGCTGATGCGGGACGCCGCCCTCGCGATCATCCGCGAGATCGGTGTCGAGACGGGGGGCTCGAACATCCAGTTCGCGGTCAACCCCGCGGATGGGCGCCTCGTGGTCATCGAGATGAACCCCCGCGTCAGTCGCTCCTCGGCCCTCGCGTCGAAGGCCACTGGCTTCCCCATCGCCAAGATCGCGGCCAAGCTCGCCGCCGGGTACACGCTCGACGAGCTCCGGAACGACATCACCCGGGAGACACCCGCCTCGTTCGAGCCGACGATCGACTACTGCGTGGTCAAGGTGCCGCGCTGGGCCTTCGAGAAGTTCCCCGAGGCCGATCAGACGCTCACCACCCAGATGAAGTCCGTCGGCGAGGTCATGGCCATCGGTCGGACCTTCAAGGAGGCCCTCCAGAAGGCGGTGTGCTCGCTCGAGCAAGACCGCCCCGGCCTCGGTCTGGACCGGCCGCCGCCGGACCTCGAAGCGCTCCGGGACCGCCTGCGGGTTCCGAACCCCGACCGCCTTCTCTATCTCGCCGAGGCGATGCGGCGCGGCCTGGGACGGGAGGAGATCGCGGGCCTGACGCGGATCGACCCCTGGTTCCTCGCCCAGCTGGAGGAGCTGGTCGCGTTCGAGGAGGCCTTCCGAGCAGACGCGACCCTCTCGCGAGACACGCTCCGCCACGCCAAGCGGCTCGGGTTCTCCGACCGGCGCTTGGCCGACCTGAGCGGCCGGACGGAGGCCGAGATCCGGCAGACGCGGCTCGCCCATGGGGTCCGCGCCACCTTCAAGGTCGTGGACACGTGCGGGGCGGAGTTCGTGGCCCACACGCCGTACCTCTACTCGACCTACGAGGACGAGGACGAGGCGCCGCCGACCGCACGGCCCAAGGTCGTCATCCTCGGATCGGGGCCGAACCGGATCGGGCAGGGAATCGAGTTCGACTACGCGTGCGTGCACGCGGCCTTCGCGCTGCGCGAGGCGGACGTCGAAGCGATCATGGTCAACTGCAACCCGGAGACGGTGTCGACCGACTACGACACGTCCGACCGCCTCTACTTCGAGCCTCTGACCCTCGAAAACGTCCTCAACGTGGTCGAGAAGGAGCAGCCGCTGGGCGTGATCGTCCAGTTCGGGGGGCAGACGCCCCTCAAGCTCGCGGTGCCGCTCGAGCGGGCGGGCGTTCGGATCCTGGGGACGTCCCCGGACGCGATCGACCGAGCGGAGGACCGGAAGCGCTTCGCCGACCTCCTCCGGAAGCTCGGTCTCCAGCAGCCGCCCAACGGCTCGGCCCGCGCCGCCGACGAGGCGGTCGGGATCGCGGCGACGCTGGGGTACCCGGTCCTGGTGCGCCCCTCCTACGTCCTCGGCGGCCGGGCCATGGAGGTCGTGTACGAGGAGGCGCGACTCCGCGAGTGGATGCAGGAGTCGGCGCACGTGTCACCCGACCATCCCGTCCTCATCGACAAGTTCCTCGAGGACGCGCTCGAGATCGACGTCGACGCGCTCTGCGATGGTCAGGACGTCCTGATCGGGGGCGTGATGGAGCACATCGAGAAGGCCGGGATCCACTCCGGGGACTCGGCCTGCGCGCTGCCGCCCTACTCGATCGGCGACGATCAGGTGGAGCGGCTCCGGGCGCAGACGCGGGCGCTCGCCCTCGAGCTGGGGGTGGTCGGCCTCCTCAACATCCAGTTCGCGATCAAGAGCGACACCATCTAGGTGCTCGAGGTCAACCCGCGGGCGTCCCGCACGGTGCCGTTCGTGTCGAAGGCGATCGGGCTGCCGCTCGCCAAGCTGGCGACCCGGGTGATGCTCGGTGTGCCCATCGCCGCACTCGGGGTCCGGGAGGTCACCGACCTCCCCCACGTCTCCGTCAAGGAGGCGGTGTTCCCGTTTGTGAAGTTCCCCGGGGTCGACGTGATCCTGGGGCCGGAGATGCGGTCCACCGGCGAGGTCATGGGGATCGCGCGGGAGTTCCGCACGGCCTACCTCAAGTCGCAGCTCGCCGCGGGCTCGACCCTTCCGCGGGACG
>DATAFX010000078.1:0-5892 GCA_036257195.1 Candidatus Methylomirabilota bacterium
AAATGCTCGTCACGGCCTGGTCTCGGGTCATGGAATCCAAGATGTCTCCTCGACCGTCCCGGATCGTGGCGCCCTGGATCGTCGATCAGCTTGTCAGCCTAACGCCTTGGACGGAGAGCGGTCAAGCGACGAGGGCGACAGCGACGAGGGCGATCTTGCGACGAGGGCGATCTTCTACCCCTTCGGCGCGGCCTGGCCGGGCGCCGGGGACGGCGGCGCCGGCACGATGACCCCCGGGGCGAGCGGGATCTCCTCGACCACAGTGACGCGAGTGACGAAGTGCCGGGTCTCCCCGAAGCAGGAGGTCGGCAGCCCCACCTTCTCCTCGTAGTGGAGCGTCACCCGCCGGCCCATGACCTGGTTGATCCGCTCGGCCACCTGGTCGTCCCAGGTGGTGAAGAGGAACTTCTCCGGGATGGCGCCCGGCATCGACACCATCGCGAGCTCGCCCTCCCAGGTCTTGCAGATCCAGCCCTTCTTCGAGAACTTCTGTATCCACCCGGCGCGCTCTCCGGTGGAGTAGTTCCAGTTGAGAGCGGCCCAGAAGTACCCGGCGACGCCCAGGACGATCGCGACCACCACCAGCACGATGCGCATGGCTCCTCCTCGGCCGCCGCGGCAAGCAGGTGCGCGGCGGCCGACCTCACTACGCGACGGACGCCTTCAGCATCTCCCAGAAGCGGTCCCGGTCGAGCTCCAGCACGACTTCGGCGTTCGGGGGCTCACCGCCGAAACCGAACCAGTCGACCGTGGTCTGGCCGCGGGTCTGTCGCCCGGCGAGCTCCACCGTCACGTGTCGACGCTCCGAGCGGGTGACGAGCCCGGGCGCCAGCGCGACCGCCATGGCGACCGGATCGGCGGCGAACATGCCCGCCACGTCGAAGTCCTCGCGCGCGCGGGCCGGGCGGTGCCCGGTGATCCGCCGGACGAAGTCGGCCCGGGGGCCGGAGGCGGACCAGAGCTCGTGGAGATGCTCCAGGCCGATGACGTGCGCCATGGCGGCCTCCCACGGCACCAGGGTCAGCGCGGGCCAGCGGTTCAGCACCACGGCCGCCGCCTCCGGGTCGCAGGCGACGTTGAACTCCGTGGACGGACGCGGCATGTTGCCGGTGGCGCGCACCGCGCCCCCCATCACCACCAGGCGCCGATACTTCCCGGGCAGGTCCGGGTCCAGGTTAAGGGCCAGCGCCAGGTTCGTGAGCGGGCCCAGCGACACGAGGGTGAGCTCGCCGGGCGCCTCGTTCGCCAGCCGCACCAGGGCGTTGGCGGCATGCTCCGCCTCAACGGGCCGCGCGGAGGGCGAAAAGTGACAGTCGCCGAGCCCATCGGCGCCGTGGGACGTCGCGGCCACCCGATCCCCCAGGAGAGAGCGGTCGCACCCGCGAAAGACGGGCGTCGCCGAGGAACTGATCCCGAGCACGTCGAGGATCGTGCAGGCATTGGCCACGGTCCGCTCGAGCCCCACGTTGCCGGCGACGACGGTGAGCGCCTCGATCCTGGTCTCGGGGTCGCCGAACGCCAGGATCAGCGCGAGCGCATCGTCCACCCCGGGATCCGTGTCGACCACGAGGCGCTTCATCGCGAGCCCGGCGGCTCGTCAGCCGGTCTGATCACCCGCGATGGGCTCGTTGCCCCACGTGAAGAACGGATCGCCGCCGTCCGCGCTGACGAGGAAGATCTCCTCCAGCCAGCTGCGGTGCCGGTCGTCGCCGGGCACCTGGAGGTGGGCCGAGACGACCATCCCCTCCTCGAGACTCCAGTCGTGGCGGCTCGCCGGGAGCTCCATATCGATGTGCTCGAGGCCGAGCCCGTGGAAGAAGATGAACGCCTGATCGGGACTCGAGAGGCCGGCCTGGCGGAGGACCCGCCGACCTCTCGCCTGCAGCTGGCTGATCGTCGCGCCTGGACGGGCGGCGTCCTGAATCTCGGCCATGGCCGCGGCGGTCGCGCCTGTGATCTGGCGCGCCAGGCCCCGCGGCTCACCGTCGACCACCCACGTCTTGCCGCCGTCCCAGCAGTAGTGCGCCGTCGTGCCGTGGCAATCCCACATGACGTGCATGCCCGGCTCGACGACGAAGTCCTCGTATCCCGACTGGGTGTAGAGGGCCGCCTCGGTGCCGGGCAGGTTGGCCATCACGAGGGCGCCAGGGTCGCGCACGAACCCGCCCAGACCGACGGCCGTCGTGTGGTAGGCGCGGGTGAGTTCCTGCCAGGTCATCCCGCGGGACCAGGTGTGAATCGTCCGCTCGATGGCCAGCTGGTTCAACCGGGTGGCCGCCCGCAGCAGGCGGACCTCCTCGGGCGTCTTCACCTGGCGCACGTGCTTCATCGCACCGTAGGCATCGGCCACCCGCACGCCGGCGGGCGCGACCGCGGCGGCGAAGCGGAGGTCGTCGAAGCCCACGGTCCCCTTGGTGAGCCCGAGCTCACGCATCGCGGTCGCGGCGCCCTCGACCAGGCTTTGCGCGTAGCGGCCGCGGGCCGCTCGGCCGCGCTCGGTCCGGAGCACCTCTCCTGGCACGAAGTGCTCGAGGGCCGAGGCGCCCCACGTCACGTCGAGCGGCGACAGGAGCGTGGCGTAGGGGCGGGCGTCTTTGATCCACGACGGCTGCAGCAGGAAGTGCGCGAGGTCGAACTCCGCCACCACGATCACCGGATGCTCCGGCTCGTGCCGGGAGATCACGACGGCGGCGTAGCCGTTGGTCTCGTGGACCGACGCGCTGGCCGGCGGCGCGAATCCGCTGAGGTAGAAGACGTTGGGCCGGAGGTAGGCGACGATCCCGTCGAGCTCGCGCTGCTCGAGCGTGTCGAGCAAGCGACCGAGGTTGCAGAGCCGCTCCGGCAGCGGGCCCGGCCTGGGCTCCGGCGATGGCAACCGGCGAGTGTCAGATCGGAGCGTCATCCTCTCGGCTCGACGATCTTGGCCCGGGGGTCCTCCGACGCCCTCAGGCGGACCGCCCGCCGGCCCCACCCATCGGCCGGGGCCCCGCCGTCGGGTCCACTTCGCGGGTCGTGGCCAGCGGGCCGGTCGCAGTCCAGTACCGGGTGCCGGCGACGAGCAAGGTCTCGGCCGGGAATCGGGTCAGCACCTCGTGCCCGGTCTCGGTGACCAGGACCTCCTCCTCGATGCGCGCGGCCGACCAGCCGTCGGTCGCCGGCCAGAAGTTCTCCAGGGCGAACACCATGCCGGGCTCGAGCGCGACCGGGTGGTCGAGCGAGACCAAACGGCTCATGACCGGCTGCTCCCAGATCGAGAGCCCGACGCCATGGCCGTACTGAAGGCCGAAGCACGCCTCCTCGTCCGGGAAGCCGAACTCCTGCGCCTGCGGCCACGTGGCCACGATGTCAGCGGTCGTGACCCCCGGCTTGACCATCGAGATCGCCACGTCCAGGAGCTCGCGGCACCGCTTGTAGGCGTCCACCATGGCCGGGGACGCGCTCCCGACCGCGAACGACCGGTAGTAGCACGTCCGGTAGCCCATGTAGGAGTGGAGGATGTCGAAGTAGGCGGGGTCGCCCGGGCGCAGCACCCGGTCCGAGAAGACGTGTGGATGTGGATTGCACCGCTCGCCGGCGATCGCGTTGACGGCCTCGACGTCCTCGGAGCCCAGGTCGTAGAGCTTCTTGGCGGCGATGCCGACCAGCTCGTTCTCGCGGATCCCCGGGCGGAGCGCTTGGTAGAGGTCCTCGTAGGCCGCGTCCACCATCATCGCGGCGGAGTTCAGCAGGACGATCTCGTCACGCGTCTTGATCCGGCGCGCCGTCTGCATGAGCTGCTGCCCGTCGACGACCTGGAGCCCTTCCTTCTGGAGGGCGGCCAGGACCGGGAGCTCGATCACGTCCACGCCCAGCGGCGCCCGGTGGAGCCCCCGCGCCTCCAGCTCGCGCTTGATCTTCCGGGCGAGGTCCTCCGCCCGTCCCATCTCGGGGGTCATGGCGCCTCTGAGGAGCGAGATGCCGGCGCGGGATCGCTCGCCCAGCCAGGGGCAGTAGAGCTGGTGGTGACGGGCCGCCGAGCCGAAGTCCCACATGATCGGCAGGTCGCCGCGCGGAAGCAGCGTGAAGCGGGAGAGCTTGTCGCGCGCCCACTCGCCGATGGTCGTGTTCGTGATGTAGCGGATGTTGTACATGTCGAAGCAGAGGAGCGCGCCCAGGTCCGATCCGACCAGCGCGGTCGTGACCCGGGCGAGCCGGTCGCGCCGGAGGCGATCGAAGTTGACGCGCTCCTCCCAATCGACGCCCATCGTGCCGTAGGTCGGCAGTCCCATCACGGTCCTCCAGCGGTCGCGACTCTGGCGGCGGTGCGGGCGGTGGCCGCGGCGGGTGGCGGGCCGGCCTTCGCGCTCGGCGCGAGGCCGCTCAGCTTCGCCAAGACGTCGAACACCACCGCGAAGTCGTACTCGGCGAGGCCCAGCCCGCGGGCCGCCGTCAGGAGCTCGTGCGCGACCGCGGTGCTCGGCAGCGGCACGCCGATCGATCGCGACAAGCCCAGGGCCAGCCGGAGGTCCTTCTGCATCAGCCCGACGTCGAACCACGCCTCGGCGGGCATGCCGAGGACGAACGGCCCCCGGTACTTCACCATGGGGGAGGCGACGACGCTCCGGAGGAGGGCCTCGACGGCGCGCTCGCGGGCAATCCCGGCCTTCTCGGCCAGGCAGACCGCCTCGCTGAAGGCGAGCATCTGGACGGCCAGCCCGAGATTCGTGGCGATCTTCATCGTGACGGCGAGCCCGAGCGGCCCGACGTAGGTGATCGTGGGGCCGATGGCGGTGAGGTAGGGCCGCACGCGGTCGAGCACCGCCGTCTCCCCGCCCACCATGAACGCAAGCTGACCGGCCTCGAGGGTCACGACGCTCCCCGACACCGGAGCGTCCAGCATCGCCGCCCCGCGCGCCGCCACCTCCACGCCAACGGCCCGCGTCACCTCGGGGTCCACGGTGCTCATCTCCACATACACCGCGCCACGCCGGAGTCCGGCGAGGATGCCGTCGGGGCCGCGGGTCACCGCCTCGAGCGCCTCGCTGTCGGTCACCATGCTGAACACCACGTCGGCCGCCTCGGCCGCCGCGCGCGGCGACGACGCCGGTCGGAGACCGGCGTCGAGGAGCCACTGGGCCTTGGCGCGCGTCCGGTTGTAGCCGACGACCGCGTGGCCGGCGTCGAGCAGCCGCTTCGCCATACGGCCGCCCATCACCCCGAGCCCCACGAAGCCGAGCGTCGCGCTCACCCCTGCCCCCGGTCGGTCACGCGTCAGCCGGTTTCGCCACCGCCCAGCCCTTGCCCATCGTCGGCCTCCTCCTCGTGACACTGACGCGGCGGCGCCGCCGCGCCGGCCGAGTGACACCGGAAGCCTGGCCGATCGACCCTCGCCTGTCAAGGTCGACGGCCCTCGGTCGACGGCCCTCGGGTGGTGCTAACCTGCCGCCGTGTGGCAGTGGCGGCCGTGGCGACGCCAGATCAGCATCATGCCTCCCGGGGAGCGTGCCCGGTTCATGGCCTACACGGTCCGAATAGGCTTCATGCTCGGTGTGCTGATCGGCGGGATTCTCGTGGGCTGGTTCTTTCTCTGGTAGGCGCAGATATTGGGTCGAGGCCGGTGTTGAGACCACGCACGACCGGCCCTCGGATTCGTGCCGCGCGCCAGGCGCCGGGCGGCCCTTGCGTGATCGCGCGCGCGCGGCTATCCTCGCGGTGCTGCGGCCAAGGTCCTCGACATCGGCACGCCAGGACGAGGAGGAGCACCGCTATGACACGCGTATCCAGACGAGGCGCGGGCACCATCGGGTCGATCATCCTGACGGCGCTGCTGGTCGTCGCGCTCGGCGCGGCGCCGGCCACCGCGCAGTCGGTCCTCCGGGTCGCCGCCGAGTCGGATCTCAAGTCGCTCGACCC
>DATAFX010000060.1:0-4130 GCA_036257195.1 Candidatus Methylomirabilota bacterium
CGAGAGCACGCCGGCCACCAGCGCCTGCTCGAGGAGCGGGCCGGAAACGCGGGTGTCCCGAGCGATCAGGAGCGCGGGACGCCGCCGGGTCGAGGGACGGCCCTCGGTCAGGCACGCCGCCGCGATCCGGCCCAGCCGGCACGTGAGCTCCGGGGTGAGCGGCGGGGCGTTGGCCACCCCACGGACCCCGTCGGTCCCGAAGAGCCGCCCCACCTTGCTACCGCGCCTCCAGGACGCCCCGCACTACGCTGGGCGTCACTCGCACGACCCGCGCTCCCCGCGGGCTCGACACGTTCTCCGGCCCGATGCTGGCTACGAATCGGCCAAGCGTGACGTTCTTGAGACTCACCTCCGCCCGGAAGTCCTCCTCGTGGAGACGGCGCAGGAAGCTGTCTCGGCCCTCGACACGGACCACTACCGTCTCGACGCCGAGCGAGGTCACCTGCACGCCAGGGGCCGAGTCGACGAGGTTGAGCGGCAGGGTGAAGACCGCCTCCGTCCGCTCCTCGGTCGCCACGAACATCCAGAGGCCGATCGCGAAGGCGAGCGACGCGAGCTTGAGGGGCCAGTTCTCGGCGAGGAGGGCCCGGATTCCCATCACGCCTTGCTCCGGGCCGTGAAGCGGCGGACCCCGGCGAGCAGGGACCGGCGTCGACCGCGGGAAGCCTTGCTGGCGCCGAGCAGCGCGGCCAGCCGTTCCCCGAGCTGCTCGGTGTCGAGCCCGCGCTCGACCACGCCGTCGACCGCGAGGGAGATCACGCCCGTCTCCTCGGAAACCACGACGACCACCGCATCCGTCTCCTCGGACAGACCGACCGCCGCGCGATGACGTGTGCCCAGCGTGCGGGAGAGGCCGAGGTTGCGCGAGAGGGGCAGGAAGCACCCGGCCGCGGTGATCCGGTTTCCCTGGATGAGCGCGGCGCCGTCGTGGAGCGGCGATCCGGGCTGGAAGAGGCTGCCCAGGAGCTCCGCCGACACGACCGCCTCCATCGGCACGCCGAGCTCGGCGTAGGCGCGCAGGCCCACCTGCCGCTCGACGCCGATGAGGGCTCCGATGCGCTTCACGGCGAGCGCGTCCACCGCCCGCACGATCTCCTCGAGAACCTGGCGGCGCTCGGCCGACCCCTGCCCGACCACGCGTTGGAGCACGCGGCTCCGGCCGGCCTGCGCCAGCGTCCGGCGGAGCTCCGGCTGGAAGAGGACGATGAGGGCCAGGACCCAGAACGCCCAGAAGTTCTCGAGCACGAACGACACGCTCCGGAGATCGGCTTGCCGGGACACGAACCGGGCGATCATCAGGAGCCCGAGGCCGGCCAGCATCTGGATCGCAACCGTGCCGCGGAAGACGAGCAGGACGCGGTAGAGCACGAAGGCGACGATGGCGATGTCGACCAGGTCGCGGATGCGCAGACCGGCCAGCCAGGACATCGGGAGCTCAGACCCCGCTCACGGCCGGTTCATCCCGGGACCGCGTCCCGGATGGCCTCGGCCACGCGGACCGCGCGCCGCACGGCGGCGACGTCGTGGACCCGCACGATGTGAGCGCCCGCGGTCACCGCCATCACGCACGCCGCCAGCGTGCCTTCCAGCCGGTCGCCCGGCGGCAGGTCGTCGAGGAGAGCCCCGATGAAGCTCTTCCGCGAGGGCCCGACCAGGATGGGTCTGCCGATCGACCGGAAGACGTCGAGCCGCTTGAGCAGGGTGAGATTGTGACCGACCGTCTTGCCGAAGCCGATGCCGGGGTCGATGCACACCGCCTCGGACGGCATGCCGGCGGCTTCCGCGGCGGCGACCGCCGTCTCGAGGCCTGCCCGCACCTCGCCGAGGAGGTCGTCGTACCGCGGGTCGGCCTGCATGGTGCGGGGCGTTCCCTGCATGTGCATGACCGTGAGCCCGGCGCCGTGCGCCGCGCACACCTCCGCGAGCCGGGGACCGCCGGCAAGGGCAGTGACGTCGTTCACCATGTGCGCGCCGAGCGCCAGCGCGGCCTCGGCGACCTCCGGCTTCGAGGTATCGACCGACACCGGGCACGGCGGACCGTCGAGGAGCCGCTCCAGCACCGGGACCAGGCGCGCGCGCTCGTCGCTGGCCGACACTGCCGGCGCGCCCGGCCGCGTGGACTCCCCGCCGACGTCCAGGAGATCGGCGCCCTCGGCGGCGAGCGCCCGCGCGTGACACACCGCCGCCCGCGGGTCGAGGAACCGGCCGCCATCGGCAAACGAGTCGGGCGTCACGTTCACGATCCCCATGATGAGGGTTCGGGGCCGCTCCGGGCCCCATGCGAACTCGACCCCGCGCATGCAGAGCCTCACCGCCGGTCCTCCGGCGCTACCCCGCCCACGGCCGCCGCCCCGAACGGGGGCGTCCGGCGCCGGCGGGAGCTACGCCGGAACGCCTTCGAGAACGCCGTGCGGCTCGACGGCGAGGACACGCGCGATCTCCTCGGCGTCGAGCGACTCGTGCTCCAGGAGCGCCTTGGCCAGGCGGTGGAGCCTTGCTACCTGCTCCTCGAGGATGGAGCGTGCCCGAGCCGCGCTGTCGAGGACGATCTGCTTGACCTCGGCGTCGATGAGGACCGCGGTCTCCTCGCTGTAGTCCTGCTGGCGAGCGACCTCCCGGCCCAGGAAGATGTGCTCCTCCCGCTTGCCGAAGGTCAAGGGGCCGAGCTTCTCGGACATGCCCCACTCGCAGACCATCTTGCGCGCCATCTCGGTCGCCTTCTCGAGGTCGTCCCCGGCGCCGGTGGTCTGCTGCTGGAGCACCATCTCCTCGGCCGCCCGGCCGCCGAGCAGGATGGTGATGCGGTTCATGAGGTACTCGCGGGAGTAGTTGTACTTGTCGTCGGCGGGGAGCTGCTGGGTCAGACCCAGCGCGCGGCCGCGCGGGATGATCGTCACCTTGTGGACGGGGTCGGCCCCGGGCAGCGTGTGGGCGACGAGCGTGTGACCCGCCTCGTGGTAGGCGATCGTCCGCTTCTCCTCCTCGCTGATGATCATGCTCCGGCGCTCGACGCCCATCAGGACCTTGTCCTTCGCGTTCTCGAAATCGATCATCTCCACGAGCTTCTTGGAGTGACGCGCCGCGAGGAGGGCGGCCTCGTTGACGAGGTTGGCCAGGTCGGCGCCGGAGAAGCCGGGAGTTCCCCGGGCGAGGACCTTCAGGTCGACGTCCGGGCCGAGCGGGATGCGGCGGGCGTGGACGCGCAGGATCTCCTCCCGCCCCTTGACGTCCGGCCGCGGCACCACCACCTGCCGGTCGAAACGCCCGGGACGGAGGAGCGCCGGGTCGAGGACGTCGGGCCGGTTGGTCGCCGCGATCAGGATCACGCCCTCGTTCGTCTCGAAGCCGTCCATCTCGACGAGGAGCTGGTTCAGCGTCTGCTCGCGCTCGTCGTGGCCGCCCCCGAGCCCCGCGCCGCGGTGGCGCCCGACCGCGTCGATCTCGTCCATGAAGATGATGCAGGGCGCGTGCTTCTTGCCCTGCTCGAAGAGGTCCCGCACGCGCGAGGCCCCCACCCCCACGAACATCTCGACGAAGTCGGAGCCCGAGATCGAGAAGAACGGGACGTTCGCCTCGCCGGCGATGGCCTTGGCGAGAAGGGTCTTGCCGGTCCCGGGCGGGCCGACCAGGAGGACGCCCTTGGGGATCTTCCCGCCGAGCTTCTGGAACTTCTGCGGGTCCTTCAGGAACTCGATGATCTCGCGGAGCTCTTCCTTGGCCTCGTCCACCCCGGCCACGTCGGCGAACGTGATCTTGTTGTGCTTCTCCGAGATCAGCCGGGCGCGCGCCTTGCCGAAGGACAGCGCCTTCGCGCCGCCGCCCTGCATCTGGCGCATGAAGAAGATCCACACGCCGATGAACAGGATCATCGGGAACCACGAGATGAGCGCCGACATGTACCAGGGGTTCTGGTCCAGCGGCTTCACGCTGATGCGCACGCCCTTGTCCCGGAGCGATTTCACGAAGTCGGGCGAGTCGACGACGTACGTCCGGAACTCACCGCCGTCCTTGAGCTTTCCCGTGACGAGGTTGCCCCGGATCGTGACGGACTCGACCCGGCCGACCTCCACGTTCTTCAGGAAGTCGGAGTAGTTGGGCTCGAAGCTGGGCTTCTCCGACAGCCCCCCGAA
>DATAFX010000073.1:0-22005 GCA_036257195.1 Candidatus Methylomirabilota bacterium
GATCGTGGCCCCAAACCAGAAGGAGTGGAGGAGCGCCACCGCCCGGTTGAGGTCCGCTTGGACCGCCGGGCTGCAAGTGTTGACGAAGTTGACCTGGCCGAGCTTCTCATGCCCGGCATGCTGCTGCGTGATCGCGGGCACGACCGCGACGAGGGCGATGAGGGCGACGGCGACGTACTGCAGTGCGTGACGCATCGTGATGACCTCCATGCCCCACCGCTCGGCTAGCCCGGCACTCGGGCGACTGCCCTCCGGACACGGGGCGCTGTCCGGAGTATCAGCTCGGGATTCGCTCGTAACGTCCGTACTCCCGCGCGGCGTCCATGAACCACTGGACGATCTCCGGGTTGGAGCGCGGCGGGATCTCGCATGATGTCGAGAGGATGAAGCCGGAGTGCCGGGCCGCCGTGTCGACGCACCTCCGCACCTCGGCCTCGATCTCGGCCCGCGAGGCGCGCTCGAAGAGCGTGGCGTCCACGTTGCCGATGGCCACCGCCCGGCCGCGAGCCGTCGCCATGAACCGCTCGAGCTGGTCGACGTGGAGCGTCGGGTCGGCCTGCTGGTCGAGGTCGAAGGAGACGGTCGTGAACCCGCACCCGATCAGGTCCTCGTAGATCGGGTAGGTGGTCCCGCAGATGTGGGTGGTGAGACCGACCTTCTTCGCCTTGAAGTGCTCCACCAGCTCCTTGTGATACGGCGCGATGAACTCCCGGTAGTTGTCGGGCGAGATCAGGCTGATGGACGCCGTCGGCTCGGAGAAGGACAGCCCGATCTTCGTCTTCACGATCGCGTCGCCCCAGCGTTTGCTGTACTCGGTGGCGAAGCGCATCAGCTCATGGATGAACTGCGGATCCTCAAACGTGTCGAGCAGCATCACCTCGGGGTTCCGCATCAGCATCGCGATGGTCCACGGGCCCACCGCGACGGCGCCCACCGCCGTCGGGAACTTGGCCGCGACCAGCCCCTCGCACAGCTCGAGGAATCCCGGGAGCCGCGCGTCCTTCAGGGGGTCGGGGATCTCGAGCCGGGCGAGCGCGCCCTTGTCCTCCTGGAGGACGTGGGTCTCGATGGACGGGACGACGTAATCCGAGTACTTGACCCGGCAGCCGGTGGCCTCGGCCTCCTTGGCGAGATCGTTGTAGGCGAGGACCACGTCCGGCTGGTAGCGGTCGAAGTAGTTCAGCATCGCCTTGACGGCCTTGGACGGGTTGGTGCAGTACTCCTCGATCGAGAGCCCGTCCAGCGTGCCGGCGAAGGATGCGACGATCGGGTAGACCGGGACCCGGTCCGTGAAGCTCCGCTTGTAGGCCGCCACGACGTGGTCGCGCCCCGTGTACACCGCCTTCCCGCGCTCGGCGTCCCAGAGGCGGTTCACCTCCATGTACCTCGGGGGGAGCTTGGCCTCGTACTCCATGAACTGCGTGATCGGGTAGCGGATGCCGCCCCGGTGCGTGCCCTCGAGGCCTTCGACGATCTCCGCCATCCGCGCCCAGGGAATGGCGAAGGCCATCTCGTGGTCCTGGGTCTGTCCGAAGATGCGATCGCCCGAGCAGGGGAGGATCACCTGGGGCTGCCCCGTCTGCATCGTCGTCACGATGATGTCGGCGCAGACGATCCGCCCCTGGAACGACGAGGCGAGACGCCCGCCGGTCTTCCAGAGCGCCGCCTGGGTGAGGCGCATCACCTGGGCCGGGTTCCCGTAGAGGACCACCACGTCGGGTTCGAACGTGGCCCGGTCGAGCGGGGCGACCAGGAGCGCCTGGTACTCGCCGGGCGGAAACTTGTCGACGGCCGCCTCGGACCGCGCACCGGCCGCCTTGGTCTGGGTGTACATGCCCTCGCAGAGGGTGCCCGAGTTGTAAAGGTGGGTCGGCCGGTCGAATCCGAGGGCGGTGATACCCAGGGAGCAGATGCTGTCCTCGCGAGTCAGCGCGATCGTCCACCCGTAGCGGCGGGCCATGTCGATGACCTGGCAGTTCATCGACAGCTTCCCGAAGTCCCGCGCCGGCCGCCGGGCCCGCTCCGGGATGGGCTCGCCCGGCCGTAGCATCCGGATCGCCACCGGGAAGGTCTGCGGGCGGACGTAGGTCTGGAGCGCCTGGTCGGCGGTCTTGGTGTCCATCATGTGATGTCCTCTGATGTCCTCCAGGACGCGGCTGCCGCCCGAGGCCGCGACGCTCGCCGGCGTCGAGCACGCGCGAGCGTCGTAACGGTAGCCTTTCGGGCGAGGCTCGGTCGTCAGCTGCGAGCCTACCCGGGGGGTGGGGTGCTGTCAACAAACGCGGCCCCTCTTGCGCCCCGGGCGCCGAGCGGAGATGCTGACGCTGGGCCCCCGGGAGCGATGGCAAGCCGATGATGCGGCGAGGTTCGCGTCCCCTGACGATCCTCGTGGCCGCCGTGACGTGGGCGTCGACGCTCGGCGCCGGGGCCGAGACCGTCGCGCCCGTAGGCGGCCCCGCCCCGAACTTCGCCCTGACCACTCAGCAGAACGATCGGCTCTGGCTCACCCAGCTCCGGGGGCGGGCGGTCGTCCTGGCCTTCGGCTGCACGGCGTGCGGCGCCTGCCCGGACCTCGTGCCGAGACTCGCCGACGTCGCGCTCGGGCTCGGGGACGCGCCGGGCCGCCGTGTCTTCTTCGCGCTGGTCACGGTGGATCCGGCGCGGGACACTCCGCCAGCGCTGCGGGTGTTCGGGCGCGCCCGTGGCCTGCGGGCGCCCGCGTGGATCCTGCTCACCGAGGACCGGGCGGGTCAGGTCGATGTCGTCGCCCGCCGCTACGGCGTCGAGGTCCGCCGGGCGGGGGACCGCGTCGAGGCCGACTGCACGGTGACCCTGATCGACGCCGGCGGCGTGATCCGCGGTCGATACGGGCCGGGGTCTCTCGACGCGCTTCCGGGAGACCTCCGAGCTCTTCTCGGGTCGCCCGCGTCGCCGTGAGGCTGCCGGGGCACGGCCGGTGCTAGGAT
This sequence comes from Candidatus Methylomirabilota bacterium, assembly GCA_036257195.1. GTDB lineage: Bacteria > Methylomirabilota > Methylomirabilia > Rokubacteriales > DASRDR01 > DASRDR01. The sequence goes on from DATAFX010000073.1 coordinate 2,967, forward strand.
AGCCCGCGATGCGGCGACAGCTTTCCGCGCTCCTTCTTCTCTACGTGACCCTGGACTTCGCGAATCCACTGATGCCGGGCGCGGTTCGCTTCGAGGCGGGGTCCATCGAGGTCGTCCAGGCAGACCGGACCGCCCGGGCTGCGCGATCGGCGGCGGCTCCCGCGCGGCTTCCCGTCGCGTCGCCGATCTGGACCCGCAACCCGGGCGATGTCACGCTCGCGCGCCCGGTCCCGGCGCCGTTGTCGGCGCCTGCCCTCGCGCTCCCGGCCGTCCGGCGGGCACCCCCGCAGCATTTCGCCGCTCCGACGTCTCCGTCGGAAGATCACTAGGTCGAGGCTCGCCTCGCTCACCGGTTCCACCGCGGTGGGGCATGGGCGGTGCCGGCCTCACCCCGGATGAGTCACACGTGATGGCGGGGCTCACCCCGCCAGGGAGGTGACCATGGGCAAGGTCGGCCGGTTCGTGACCGATCCCAAAGCCGGGGCCCTCTGTCAGATCACGCTGGACAGCGGCGAGAAGATCCTCGTGAACCACGACAAGGGCGGATTCAAGGGCGGCCACCTGAGCATCACTACGCTCAAGTGGCTCGGTCTCGCCTCGGGCGAGACCCTCTTCGAGCTCGACCTGGACGCCCCCGGGGGCAAGGCCATCCTCGGGCGGCTCACGGCGGGAGCCCCGGATGGTAGCGCCCGCGCCACGCCGCTCGGGGCGCTGGTCGAGCACGTCAAGGACTGCCGGTCGGCCGACGACGTCCGCGTCCGGTGCGCGGCTCTGGGAGGCTAGATCCCACTCGGCGCCCCCGCGACGGGCGAGGACGCGCCGCGTGAGCGGGCGACGGGCCGGCGTCAGGAGCGGCCGTTTCCCTCGAGACGGTCCGCCTGGGCCGGGAGGCGCGCCAGCTCGCCGAGGAGCAAGCCGGCCCAGCGGTAGATGTTGTGCTCCTGGACCGTCTGTCGCATCCGCACCATGCGACTTCGCCGCTCGCCGGACGGCATCTCGACGGCGATCCGGATGGCTTCCGCCATCTCGTCGACGTCGTAGGGGTTGACGAGGAGGGCATCGCGCAGCTCGCGGGCGGCGCCGGTGAACCGGCTCAGGATCAGCACGCCGTCGTCGTCGTCGCGAACCGACACGAACTCCTTCGCCACCAGGTTCATCCCGTCATGAAGCGAGGTCACCATGCAGAAGTTCGCCCACCGGTAGAAGGGCCAGACCTCCCGGTGGTCGTGATGGCCCTTGAGGAGCACGATCGGCCGCCAGCTCCCGCTGCCGAGCTCCCCGTTGATCTGGCCGGCAAGCTGGTCGAGCTCCTCCTCGAGGGTGCGGTAGCGCGTGATGCGGCTTCGGCTGGGCGCGGCGAGCTGGACGAACGTCAGCCGGCCGCGATAGTCGGGGTGCTGGGTAAAGAACCGGCGGATCGCCGCGAACCGCTCCGGGAGGCCCTTCGTGTAGTCGATGCGCTCGACCCCCACGCCCAGGAGCTCCACGTCGATGCCGAGCTCCTCCAGGAGCTCGGGTCGGCTCGTGCTGGGGGGCTCGTCGAGGAACCGGGGCGCCACGCTGATGGGGAAGGGCTTGACCAGCGTGACGCGCTGATTGCGCGCGACCGAGAAGTGCTCCCACTCGATGCGCGCCTCGACGACTCGATCCACCGTTTCCAGGAAGTTGTTGCAGTGGAACTGCGTGTGGAACCCCACCAGGTCCGCGCCGAGCATCCCGTCGAGGATTTCCGTCTGCCAGGGGCAGATCCCGAACGCCTCGGCGTTCGGCCACGGGATGTGCCAGAAGAGCGCGACGTGAGCGTCGGGACGCTTCTCCTTGATGAGGCGGGGCAGCAGGGCGAAGTGGTAGTCCTGGATCAGGACCGCCGGGTCATCCGTGTCGGCGATCACCTCCAGCACCGCGTCCGCGAACTTCGCGTTGACGACCGCGTATTGACGCCAGTCCTCGGGCCGGAAGGTGGGCCGGGCGTGGACGATGTGGCAGAGCGGCCACAGGCCTTCGTTGGCGAAGCCGTAGTAGTAGCCGGTCTCCTCTTCCTCGGACAGCCAGATCCGCTTGAGGGCATAGCGAGGGGCGTCCGGCGGGAGGCGCACCATCCCGTGCTCGTCGACGACCTCGCGATCGGCGTCACCGCTGCCGTGGGCGACCCAGACGCCGCCGCAGGCCCGCATCACGGGCTCCATCGCCGTCACGACGCCGCTGGCGGGGGTCAGCGGGACGATGCCGCGCCCCCGCCGCACGTGGCTCACCGGCTCGCGATTCGAGACGACGACTAGGGGCCGGTCCCCCAGGCGAGCGCGGGCGAACTGCGCGAGCCGCTCCTCCGTCCACACCGCCTCCCCCCGAAGCCGGAGACGAGCCTCCTCGGCGATCGCCCGCCGCGCCTTGGCGAGGCTCCGGGCGAGATCGCTCACCTCCGAGGCGAGCGGACCGAAGAGGTCCGGGTCCGGCATGGGCGGTGGCGGGCCCGGCTGTCCGGCCCGGAGCTGGCGAGCCCACTCCGCCAGGCGGTTCATCGGATGGGTCACGCTCCGGCGGACGACGAAGAGCGTGACCAGGCTAAGAGGCACGACGAGCACGGCGAAGCGGATCAGATGCTGCTGCGCCAGCTCCCACCGCGCGCGGTCGATGTGCGTGGCGTCGGACAGGATGACGAGCGCGCCGCGGACCCGCTGGTCGGTGAGGAGGGGCACGGCGTAGTAGAAGGTCTCGCGCTCCCCCAGGGACTGGAACCCCTGCTTGGGGGCGACGTCGGCCAGGGCCAAGGGCACGGCGGGAAGCGGGGCCTCCAGCAGGGTCGCCCACTGGGGGGTCACGGCGATGAGCGCCCCCGCGCGGTCGTACACGGCGACGCCGCGGGCCGGCGTGCCGAAGCGCTGGACGATGCGCTCGATCTGCGCCCGGGAGCCGCGCTCGATCAGGGGCTCGACGGCTTCCTTGAGTCCCTCACCGAGCAACCATGCCCGGCGCTCGAGCTCGGTGGACAGACGGGCGCGCTCCCGTTCCACCGAGACGTACGCGAACGCCCCGAGGACGACCACGATCGGCAGCCAAATAGCCACCAGCAGGCGCAGGTTCAAGCGCATGCACCGCCAGTATACCGAAGAACCCCCGGTCCGCGGGGACCGGCTGGTCATGGGTCCCGGAGCGGGCCAATTGCTACCTCGTCGCCGAGTGGGCAGGATCGCCGCGGTCCTCTTCTGGCTCACCGGCGGGCGGGACGCGGGCTGGTGACGCCGGGCAACCCGGTCGCGCGGGTCCGATGAACTGGCTCGACAACGGCCCGCTCCTCTGCTAGAGTCCCCCGCCGATGAGGAGCCGGCTTCCGAGCTGGGTCCCGCTATCTATCTGGCGATCGACTTCGCCATCCCATTCGTTCCGGGCGCGTCTCGTTTCCGCCCCGAGGAGGGGCTGGTCTGGGCCGAGGGGATCTTTCGGTCCCGCGAGGGGGCCTGGGCACCTCGGAGAGAGAGGACCGGCTCCGTCCCTGACACCGTCCGCGTCGACCCTGACTCAGCGAGAGGGAGGCACCGATGGCTGACCTGACCGAACGGCAGAGACAGGAATACTGGCGGTACAACGTCACGCTCACCACGATCCTGCTGGCGATCTGGTTCGTGGTGACCTACCTGATCTCGGGCCTGTGGGCGGGCTGGCTCAACAACTACACGATCCTCGGGTTCCCGCTCGGCTACTACATGGCGGCCCAGGGATCGCTCGCGATCTTCGTGGCCGAGATCGCGGTCTACGCCTATCTGATGAACAAGAAGGATGTCGAGTACGGCATCCGCGAGGAGGGCTAGGCCGCCATGATAAGCCTGGAGAAGATCTTCGGCCTCTACACGGTCGGATTTCTCGGGGTCACGGTGTTGATCGGGATCGGCGAGGCGATTGGCCTCTTCAGCAACCAGATGATCGGCTGGATCTTCATGGCCCTCTCGCTCGCGATCTACGTCGTGATCGGCGTCCTCACCCGGACCTCGAATCCCGACCAGTACTACGTGGCCGGGCGCGGCGTGCCCGCGGTGTTCAACGGCATGGCGACCGGCTCCGACTGGATGTCGGCCGCGTCGTTCATCTCGATGGGCGGCGCGCTGTCGGCCCAGGGATTCGCGGGCCTGGCCTACGTCATGGGGTGGACGGGCGGCTACCTCCTCCTGGCGGTCTTCCTCGGTCCCTACCTGCGGCAGTTCGGGGCCTACACTATCCCGGACTTCCTGGGGGCCCGCTTCGGTGGCAACATCCCGCGGCTCATCGGCGTGGTCGGGGCCGTCGCCTGCTCGTTCACGTACCTCATCGCACAGGTCACCGGCGTCGGGTTGATAGTCGCCCGGTTCATCGGTCTCGACTTCAACGTCGGCGTCTTCGTCGGCCTCCTGGGCGTGCTGTTCTGCTCGGTGCTCGGCGGGATGAAATCGGTGACCTGGACCCAGGTGGCCCAGTACATCATCCTGATCATCTCTTACCTCGTTCCGGTCGTGTACCTCTCCTGGACCATCTTCTCGATCCCAATCCCCGAGCTCACGTATGGGCAGCTTCTCCAGCAGAACAACGCCCGGGCGTTCGAGATCACCAAGGACGCCAAGGAAAAGGAGACGCGGGCGCTCTGGCAGAAAGAGGCCGACGAGGCCAACGCCAAGATCAAGGCCGGCGGCCTGCCGGAGGCCGAGGTCGAGAAGCTGAAGACGCAGGCGGCCACCGCGGCGCGCCAGGCGACGGCGCCGGCGGCCAGCGAGACCGCGAAGTTCAGCCGCTACCTCACGGTGCCGGGCGGCGTCGGCATGTGGAACTTCCTCGCGCTGACCTTCTGTCTCATGGTGGGCACCGCGGGGCTGCCCCACATCCTGACGCGCTACTACACGACACCGTCGGTGCGCCAGGCGCGCACCTCCGTTGCGTGGTCCCTGTTCTTCATCTTCCTGCTCTACTTCACCGCGCCGGCCTATGCCGCGTTCGCGCGATTCACGATCTACGCGAAGCTCGTGGGGACCAAGCTCGCGGAGCTGCCACGCTGGGTGACCTTGTGGCAGCCGGCCGGCCTGTTCACCGTCGTCGACAAGAACGGCGACGGTGTCGTCCAGTGGGCGGACTTCGTGATCCGGTCCACGGACTTCGTGGTCCTCTCGATGCCGGAGATCGCCGGCTTGCCGTTCGTCATCACCGGGCTTGTCATGGCCGGCGGGCTGGCGGCGGCGCTGTCGACCGCCGACGGGCTCCTGCTCACGATCGCCAACGCGATCTCCCACGACCTCTACTACAACATCATCAACCCGAGGACCTCGCTGGCCGTGCGGCTGACCATAACCAAGATCCTGCTCGTCGTCACGGCGCTCATCGCGGCGTACGTCGCGACCTATCGCCTGGCGATCATCGTGGAGCTGGTGGCCTGGGCCTTCAGCCTGGCGGGAGCCTCGTTCTTCCCGGCGCTGGTCATGGGGATTTGGTGGAAGCGCGCCAACAAGGCCGGTGCGTGCTGGGGCATGGCCGTCGGCCTCGGGCTCACCGCCTTCTACATGATCGGGAGCCGGTTCTACGGCCTGTCCTGGTTCGGCACCCAGACCATCGCGTCCGCGATCTTCGGGCTGCCGGCCGGCTTCCTCACCATCTGGATCGTGTCCCTCCTGACGGCGCCGCCGCCCAAGGAGGTGCAGGACCTCGTCGTCAGCGTCCGGTACCCGAAGAGCGGCCAGGCCTACCGGGGCGATCCCCTCGGGCGGGACCTCGCTCGCACGAGTCACTAGTCGTAGTTCGAGTGTCGGTCGGCGGGCGGGGGTGCGACGCGCATCCCCGCCCGTTGCTATCATGCGCTCGTGATCCAGCCCGACCTGTCCGTCCGGATCGTCCACACGATCAACGTGGTCGTCCCGCTCGTGTTCTTCATGGCCTCCATCTACCTTTGGCTCCACGTCCTGTTCGCCCGCTTCATCACGCGGCCGGACAGCCCGGTCCTCTGGTTCTTCGCCGTGGTCACCGGACCCCTGACCCGTCCGGTCCGGGCCGTCCTGCCCGCCGGCACTCCGGAGCGGCGGGTCCGCCTGGTCTCGCTGGGAGTCTACGTCGCTCTCTGGCTGGCTTCCCGGATCCTCCTCGCCGGGTGGCTGGGCTCGGCGGTCCGCTAGTCCTTCCCGATCGGGGCCTCGGCTAGACTGGATCCCGTGCTGGCGCTCGCCGCCGTCAACGTGCTCGGGGCCGTCGTCTTCGCCGGAGTCTACGCCGTCGGCTCGAGAGCGCGCGTCGCGCCCGCGGCGTTGCTGGTCGGGCTCCTGCTAGCCTTCCTGGGCGTGACGGCGATCTGGGTCCGGGTCGAGCAGCGGTCCCGCGCCCTCGACCCGTTTCGCCGGGTCGGCCGCGGCGCGATGGGGCTCCTGGCTGTGGTGATCGGGCTGCCGGTCGTGGTACTGATGCCGCTGTTCTGGCTGGAGAGCCAGCTCCCTCTCGAGGCCGTGCCGGCTCTCCATCTCGGCCCGGTGATGGCGCTCCTCCTCGTCGCACTCGCCTCGATCGTCGCGGTGAACGCGGCGGCCGCCGTCGTGACCCTCGCGCTCACCGTCGGACGACGATGGCGTGCCCACGGCGCGCCGCGAGGATGATCGTCGCCTCGTGAACCCCGCCGACGTCTCGCTGTTCCTCCACCCGGTGCGCGCGTTCGTCGCGCGGGAGCCCGTGACCGCGGGCCCCCGAACCCCGGTCCGGGAGCTCGCCCGGCAGATGGCGGCGGCCGGCGTCGGCTCGATCGTGATCGTCGGGGAGGACGGCACCCCGGCCGGCATCGTGACCGACCGCGACCTGCGGGGGAAGGTCGTCGCGGAGGGCCGCGAGCCCGTGACGACGTCGGCGGCTGCCGTCATGTCGTCCCCGCTGCTTACGGTCGACGCCGGCGCCTACGGCTTCGAGGCGTTGCTGGAGATGACCCGCCGCGGCATCCACCACCTGGCGGTCGTGGACTCCGGGCGGCTCCTCGGGGTCGTGTCGAGCAATGACTTCCTGCGGCTCCAGACGACGCATCCGGTGGCGGTGGCCCGTGAGATCGCTCTGGCGTCCTCCGTCGACGATCTCGCCCGGCTGGGCGCGCGGGTCACCGCGCTGGTGCGGCGGCTGGTGGAGGAGGGAGGGACGCCATACGACGTCGGGCGAATCGTGGCCGAGCTGAACGACCGCATCGTCCAGCGCATGCTCGAGCTGGCCACGGGGTCGGCGGCGACGCTCGGGCCGCCGCCCGTGCCGTTTTGCTGGCTCGCTTTCGGCAGCGAGGCTCGCCAGGAGCAGACGCTCCGCACCGACCAGGACAACGGGCTCGCGTACGCGGACCCGTCGCCGACCGACGCCGCGGCCGTTCATGCCTACTTCGCGCGCCTCGCCGACCAGGTCAACAGGGCGCTCGTCCGCATCGGCTTCCCGGAATGCCCCGCGCGGATCATGGCCTCGAACCCGGAATGGTGCCAGCCGGTGAGCGTCTGGGCGCAGCGATTCCGCCACTGGATGCAGGAGAGCGGCCCCCGGGAGGTGCTCCAGGCGTGCATCTTCTTCGATCTCCGCCCGGTCGGCGGCGATGCGCCGCTGGGCTCGAGCCTCCGCACGGTGATCCAGACCGAGGCGCCGGGCTCCCGGCGGCTGCTCGGCCTCCTGGCCCGCGACGTGGTGGATCGACCGGTTTCACTCACTGTCTTCGGCAACATCCGAGTGGCGCGGGCCGAGCCGCATCGGGACACCGTCGACCTCAAGGGTGGCGGAGGGCTCCAGCTGGTCGGGGCCGGCCGGGTTCACGCCCTCGCGCTCGGCCTCGAGGAGACGAACACGGTCGACCGGTTCCGGGCGACGGCGGCGCGGGGTGTGTACGGCCAGGACCAGTGCCGCGAGTTCACCGATGCCCATCAGCTCCTCCAGCGGCTTCGCCTCGCCCACCAGCTCGCGCGCCTGGAGCGGGGCGAGCCCGCCGACAACCGGATCAATCCGAAGCGGCTGTCGCATGCGGACGCGCTCTTGCTGCGCGACGCGCTCCGGACCGTCGGCCACGTGCAGGCGGATCTGCGCGAGCGGTACGCCACGGACTTGCTCCAGTGAGGGGCCTGGCCCGCTGGCTCCGGTGGCACGAGTGGCGGGCGACCCTCCGCGAGGACCGCCGCCCTCTCGCGACGCTGCTCGACGACTTCGTGGCCATCGACCTCGAGACGACAGGGCTCGACGCCGGTCGCGACACCGCGGTGGCGGTGGCGGTCGTGCCCTTCCGGGGGGGTGAGCCCGTCGGCGGCTACGAGACGCTGGTCAACCCCGACCGGCCCATCCCGGCGGCGTCCACCCGGATCCACCGCATCACCGACGAGATGGTGATGGCCGCCCCCCGGCTTGACGAAGTTCTCGACGCGATCGAGGTCCTGTGCGGAAGCCGTGTCGTCGTGGGCCACGGCGTCGCCTTCGACCTGGCGATCCTCGAACGGGCTCGGCGGGCCCATCACCGGCCGCCGCTTCCGAACACCGCCCTCTGCACGATGCGGCTCGCCGCCGCCCTTCATCCCGGTTGGACGGAGGTGACCCTCGAGTCGGTCGCGGCGAGGTTCGGCGTGCCGATCGTGGGCCGCCACACCGCGCGGGGCGACGCCCTGGTGGCCGGCGCGCTGATGCTCGGGCTCCTGCCGGAGCTGGCTCGGCGCGGTCACCGCACCGTCGCGGACGCCCTCTGGCTTCAGCGCAGCGTGCTCCTGTAGGGGGTCAGGCCTTGACTTCCATACATTGTCGCGGGGCGTACCCGAATTGTTTGGAAGTCAAGGCCTGACCCCGTTGTGATCCGGGCCGATTTCGGCGATCCTGAGTCCGGCCAAGCCACGGGAGAAGGAGCCGACGATGCCGACGGAATTCGACGCGCGCGCGTACCTGCCGCGCGAGCTGTACCAGGCGATCACCGACGTTCGGGTCCGGCAGCCCGCCTTCGCCGAGGGGGAAGCGGACCGGCGCGCCCGCCGGCGCGTCCTGGTCCCCGACGGCAAGCTGGTCATCCTGGCCGCCGATCATCCGGGCCGCGCGAGCCTCAAGATCCAGGACGACCCCCTGGCGATGGCGGACCGGCACGAGCTCCTGGCGCGGATCCTCCGCGTGCTGAGCCATCCCGGGATCGACGGCGTCATGTCGACGCCGGACATCGTCGAGGACCTCCTCATCCTGAGCGGGCTCATGCGCGAGCGGGGCGGCCAGAGCCCGCTCGACGAGCGGCTCCTGATCGGCTGCATGAACCGGGGAGGTCTGCCGGGGACTACGTGGGAGATGGACGATCGATTCACCGCCTTCACCACCCGCCGGATGCTGGTCCTCGGAATGGACGGCGGGAAGTTCATGGTGCGCATCGACCCCACGGATCGCGGGTCGCTCGCCACGATCGAGGGATGTGTCCGGGCCATCGGCGAGTTAGCCGAGGCGAGCCTGCTCTCGTTCCTGGAGCCGTTGCCCGTCGTTCACGACAACGGGGCGTACCGGGTCGTCCGCACGGCGCGGGCCCTGACCGAGGCCGTCAGCGCGGCGTCAGCCATGGGAGCGAGCTCGCTCTACACGTGGATCAAGCTGCCGACCTGCCCGGACTTCGAGCGTGTCGCCGCCGCGACGACCCTGCCGCTGGTGGTCCTCGGCGGCGAGGCGGTCGGGGATTCCCGGCCGGTGCTGGAGGACCTACGCCGCGGGATGGCGGCCGGCGCGAACGTCCGGGGCGCCATGATCGGACGGAACGTGCTCTACCCGGGGGCGGACGATCCCCGCGCCGTCGCGGCGGGGGTGGCGGCGATCGTCCACGACGGCGGCGCCACCGACGACGCGCTGGCCGCGATGGAGGCGGAGCGTGGCAAGGACCTCGAGCTCGTCTGACGCCGCCCGGCGGGATCCGGTGACGGCGCGCTGGGCGCGCCGCGGAGGGAGGGTCTGATGTCCGAGCCGCTCCGGTTCGAGGGCGTGATGCCGGCGAACCTCTTGCCTTTCCGGGCGGACCTGAGCATTGACGAGGCGGCCTACCGCCGGCACCTCCGCTGGCTCGCCGACACTCGCGGGGTCACCGGACTCGTGGTGAACGGCCACGCCGCCGAGGTGGCGTCGCTCGACCGCGAGGAGCGGCGCCGGGCGCTCGCTCTCGCGCTCGACGAGGTGGCCGGCAAGGTGCCGGTGGTGGCCGGCGTCTACACGGACGGGACGGCCGAGGCGGTGCGCCTGGCCCGCGACGCCCGGGCGGAAGGGGCGGCCGGCATCCTCCTCTTTCCCCCGACCCTGTTCATGTGGGGAGCGCAGCTGAAGCCCGACATGGTGGTCCGCCACGTGAGCGACGTGGCGGAGGGCGCGGACCTCCCGATCGTCGTCTTCGAGTACCCTCCGGCGTCCGGCATCGGCTACGCGCCGGAGACGCTCGCCCGGCTCTGCGCGATCCCGCAGGTGGCGGCCGTGAAGGACTGGTCGAACGACATCGTCGCGTTCGAGCGGAACCTGCGCGCGATCCGCGCCACCGGGCGCCCGGTCGCCGTCCTCTCGTCGTTCACCATGTCGCTCATGGCGAGCTTCCTCCTGGGCGCCGACGGCGCGATCTCGGGTATGGGCAGCGTGGTCGCGGACCTCCAGGCGGACCTCTTCGACGCCTGCCGGAAGGGCGACCTCGACGGGGCGCGGCGGATCAACGACCGGCTCGACCCGCTCGTCCGGGTCTTCTACGCGCCGCCCTTCGTCGACATGCACAACCGGATGAAGGAAGCGCTGGTGATGCTGGGCCGCATCCCGGCCGCCCACGTCCGCCCGCCGCTCACCCCGATCCCCGCCGCGGAGCGCGAAGCGATCCGCCGCGCGCTGGACGGGGTCAGGCCTTGACTTTGACTTCCAGACCTCAGCAGGCCGGCGGCGGCTCGACTGTCCGGAAGTCAAAATCAAGGCCTGACCCCATGACGAGCGCGGTGGGCTGCCAGGCGGCGAGGCGGCGCGCCTCGGCGGCGTCGGAGACGACGCCCACGTAGCAGTCCAGCCCCGCGGCCCGGCAGGCGGCCACGTCGGACTCGAGGATCAGCCCGGCGTCGAGACAGAGGGCGGTGAGGATTCCGGGCGGAGCCAGGGCGGTTGGCGCGAGAAGGCGGCCCATCACGCACGCGCCGAGCCGGACGTCCCCGTCGAGCGCGCGGCACCGCGCCAGCGCGTGGTGGTCGTGGGAGGCGACGAGCGTCCGGTCCGCCGCCCCGTAGAGGTGGAGAAGGCCGAGCGCGCGTTCCTCGATTCCCGGGTAGACGTCCGAGCCGCCCCGCAGCTCCACGACGAAGCCGATCCGCTCACGGAAGCGCTCGAGCACTTCCGACAGCGTCTGGATTCGCTGGCCCCGGAAGCGCCAGCCGTACCAGCGGCCGGCGTCGAGGCGCTTGAGCTCCCGGACCGTGCGCTCGTGCACACGCCCGCGGCCGTTCGTGGTCCGCTCCAGCCGGACGTCGTGGACCACGACGAGCTGCTCGTCGGCCGACTCCTGGACGTCGAGCCAGAGCGCATCGGCCCCGGCGGCCACCGCGGCCTCGTAGGCGGGGATCGTGTGCTCGGGCGCCACCGCGGCCGCCCCGCGGTGGGCCACGATCAGGGGACCGGGAAGGCGTGTCGTTGTCACAGCCGGAGGCGGCGTGTCACGATGAGAGCGTGCGTCCGGTTCCCTTCTGGTTCCTCGAGGCGTGCCGGCCGGGCGTGCGGGCGGCGGCGCGGGGACTCTTCCGCATCCGCTTCAAGGGCGTCGAGCACGTCCCGCGGACCGGGCCGGTCGTCATCACACCGAACCACGTCTCGTTCATGGATCCCATCCTGGTGACGATTCCCGTCCGCCGGGTGCTCCACTACATGGCGCTCGAGCGGTTCTTCCGGATCCGGGGGCTCGGCGCCCTCATGCGGTGGGCCCGCGCATTCCCGATCCAGGAGGGCGAGCCGGACAACCTCGCCGTTCGCCGGGCGCTCCGGGTCCTCCGGCAAGGGGAGCCGCTCGTGGTCTTCCCCGAGGGCGCCCGCTCCTCTGACGGCCGGCTCCAGCCCTTCCGTCCCGGTGCCTTCCGGCTCGCGCTGGCGACTGGCGCTCCCGTGGTCCCGGTCACGATCGCCGGCGCCTTCGAGGCGTGGCCGATCGGCCGACGTCTGCCCCGCCCGGGCCGGATCGCCATCACCTACCACGCGCCGCTCGACGGGTCCGACCTCCCGCCCGAGGCGGACCGGAAGGCGCGACCGGAGCTCCTGATGGCGCTGGCGCGCGAGCGGATCGCCTCTGCGCTGCCGGCCTGAGGGGCTCGTCCGCCGCGGAGACACGGCGGGCCGGCGCTACTGCGGGAGCTTGGCGCGGAGACCCAGGATGTCGACCGTCGTCTGACCGGCGGCCAGCGCCTTCTTGACCTGCTCCTCCCGCTCGTGGATCCGGCGGATGCGCTCGACGACGATGGCGGTCTGCTCGCGCGGAATCACGACGACCCCGTCGTCGTCCCCGGCCACCAGGTCCCCGGGGCGAACGGGGACACCGCCGCACTGGATCGCGACCTGAACGGCCCCCAGCGTCTCCTTGACCGGTCCGCGCGCCGTCGCGCCGGCGGCGAACACGGGGAGGCCCTGCGCGGCGATCGCCGCTGAGTCCCGGACGAGTCCTTGGAGGACGATGCCGGCCACGCCCCTGAGACGCGCGGCGTATACGAGGATGTCGCCGAGCAGCGCCGTGTCCCGTCCCGAACCCCCGTCGATCACGAGGACGTCGCCGTGCGAGGCGAGCTCAACGGCGCGGTGGATCGTGAGGTTGTCCGCGGGCCAGCACCGAAGCGTGAACGCGGGACCGAGGCACTGCATGCCGGCCGCGACTGGCCGGATCGCCGGGTCCATGTTGCCCCAGCGTCCCAGAGCGTCGGACAGCATCGCCGTCGGCGCCGCCGCGAGCGCCTTCAGCGCTTCCGGATCCACGGCGGCCGGGGCCTGGGACGTCGTCCCGGGCAGGGGAGTCCGCGGCTCGCTCACCCGGCCACCCTAGCGGATCGCTCTCGCGAGTGTCAACGCGGGCGCTCCGTCCGAGTAGACGCTCTGGCGGTGGACCGACGAGTCGTAGTCAGAACGGGAGGATCGGCTCCGTCGAGGTCGGCAGGCACCAGCCGACCGGCATGAAGATCGTCGAGTGCGCGTGGGCCAGGCGACCGCGCCAGTCCATGAGGATGAGGCCGCCCGCGCCCTGTCCCTCCTCGCGGACGATGTCCAGCGAGACCTCGGCGGCCAGTTGAGGGTCGTCGAGCTCCTTCAGGACGTCGAGCGCGGTCTTGGCGAGCACGGTGCGGATGAACGCCTCGCCGTGCCCCGTCGTCGACACGCCGCCCAGGCGGCTGTCGGCGTACGTTCCGGCGCCAATCAGGGCAGAGTCCCCGACCCTCCCGGGGCGCTTCCCCGTATAGCCCCCGGTGGAGGTGCCGGCGGCGATCCGGCCTCGGACGTCGATTGCCACCGCGCCCACCGTCCCCGAGGACCCATGGACCCCCGCCTCGCGGCGCGCCCCCAGGTGCTCGGCCAGGCGGCGGCGCTGTCGCTCCGTCACGAGCGCGTCGGATGGGCAGAGCGGGACGCCTTGCTCGCGCGCGAAGGCCAAGGCGCCGTCGCCGACGAGGAGGACGTGTCGGCCGTCGTCGAGGATCCGGCGCGCGAGACCGATGGCACTACGGACGCCGGCCACGGCGCCTACCGCGCCTGCCTGGAGCCCGTCGCCCTCCATGATCGACGCGTCGCACTCGACCGTGCCGCGCTCGGTCAGGGCCGAGCCGTAGCCGGCGTTGAAGCGTGGGTGGTCCTCCATGGCCACGATCGTGGCCTCGACCGCGTCCAGCGCCGACGCTCCGCGACGGAGGAGGGCCCACCCTCGTCCGAGGGCTTCGCCCAGGGCCTCTCGGTAGGTGGGCTTGTCGTCGGGGTCGCCGGCGGCGCCTCCGTGGGCGACGAGCGCCGGAACCATCAGGGCCTGTCCGCGCGCGACGGTGGATTCAAGGCGCCGCAGTCTATCATGGCGTTCATGGCGCTGCGTGATCTGCAGGCGCGAATCGTCGCGTGCCGGCGCTGCCCCCGGCTGGTCCGGTTTCGCGAGGCGGTGGCCGCCTCCCCGCCACGGCGGTTCCGTGATCAGACCTACTGGGCCCGTCCGGTGCCGAGCCTCGGCGACGCCTCCGCTCGGCTCCTTCTGGTCGGGCTCGCCCCGGCCGCCCACGGCGGAAACCGGACGGGGCGCATGTTCACCGGTGACGCGGCGGGCGGAAGCGGCGAGTGGGTCGCTCGCGCCCTTCACGCCCACGGCTTCGCGACGCGCCCGACGTCGATCCGCCGCGGCGACGGGTTCCGGCTCCTCGAGGCTTACATCACGGCCTCCCTTCACTGCGTCCCGCCCGACAACCGGCCCGCCCCGTCCGAGCTCCGGCGATGCGCCGGCTATCTCCGGGAGGAGATGACGAGGCTGCCGCGCGTCCGGGTGGTGCTCGGGCTCGGTCGGATCGGATTCGACGCCTACGTCGCTGCGGCGGCCGCCATCGGGCGGCCGGTCCCGCGACCCCGGCCGCGATTCGCCCACGGCGTCGCCGTCGATCTGCCGTGGGGCGTGACGCTGCTCGGGACGTACCATCCGAGCCGGCAGAACACGCAGACGGGCCGCCTGACGTGGCCGATGTTCGAGGCGGTCTTCGCCGAGGCCCGCCGTCGTCTCGGCCCGCCCCCGGGCGTCAGCGCGGGGCCGGGCGCCCGGTGAGGGCGAGCGAGAGCCCGGCGACGATGAGAAAGCCGCCGCTGGCCGTGAAGAGCGTGAACGGCTCCCCGAGCCACGTCACCCCGAGGAGGGTGCCCACGAGGGGCTGAAGGTTCAGGAAGATCGCGGCGCGCGCAGCGGAGACTCGCTCGAGCGCCCAGTTCCACACGAGATATCCGAGGCCCGTGATCACCACGCCGAGGTAGAGCACGGCGCCCACGCCGAGGGGCGTCCAGAGGGGCGGCCGCGCCGCCTGCCACTCGAGCGCGACCAGCGGCGCCGTCGTGGCGAGGCCCCAGACGAACGACCACGTCGTGACCGTCAGGCTCCGGTGTCGCGCGAGGACGGGGCGACCGAGCAGGGAGTACGCCGCGAAGCAGACCCCCGAGAGCAGGAGCAGGACGTCCCCGCGCCAGTGAGGCGCAAGGGCGACGGTGAGGCCGGGGACGCCATTGACCACGACGATGGTTGCGCCGGTGAGGGCCAGCGCTGTGCCCCAGCCCTCACGCGCGGTCAGGCGCTCCCCGAGAACGAGCGGCGCCAGCGCCACGAGGGCGACGGGCTCGGTGGCGATGAGAAGAGCCGCGTTCGTCGCCGTCGACCACCGGAGCCCCCAGTGGGAGAGCGCCAGCGCCAGCGTGAACCCGACGAAGCCCATCCAGAAGAACGTCCGCCGATCGCCCCGCGAGTGCGGGGTCTGCCCCGCTGTCCGCGAAGCGAGGCAGACCGGCACCAGGATCGCCGACGCGATGGCCAGCCGGAGGAACGCCAGGGTGATCGGTCCGACGTCGTCAACGGCGAACCGCATCGCGACGTAGGAGGTGCCGTACACCGCGTTCGCGGCGAGGAGCACCACATCGGCCGGGGACACGCGGGCGGGAGGACGCCGTCAGAGATACGCGAGCAGCCGGCCGCAGGTGACGACGCCCGTCCAGAGGGCGAGCGACGCGACCGCCGACGCGCGCGCGGCGGCCGGCGCCGGAGTGTTCCGCTCCCACGTCGCCACCGATTGGAACGTCCAACGGTGGAAGGTCCAGGCGTTGATGCCGGCCAGGGCGATCAGCGAGAGCTTCACCCAGAACGCCGGATTCGCGATCCACTCGGTCGCGTGAGCCGAGAACATGGCGAGCCCCGAAGGCGCGACGAACCCGAGCCCGATCCGCGACCACGGTAGGAGGTGGCGCGCCAGGTCGGAGACAGGGATGCGCGGCGAGACCCCGAGGAGCCTCAGATCGAACATCACCGCCGCGCCGACCAGCAGGACGAAGCCCAGGATGTGCGTGATCTCGACGAACGGGTAGAGCCAGAGCCAGTGGCGCATCGCGGCCGCGAAGCCGCTCGACTCGAGTGCGACCAGCCAGGCTGGACCCTCGGGCGGATGCACTAGCGCCGCTCTCGGACGGGCTCGCGCACTAGCGCAGCTGCGTCGTCTTGCCGTCGATCGCAATCCACTCCGCGCGCATCTCGTCGGGGTCCGTCCGGCTCGGGTAGCCCATGACGGTGGCCTGGGCCCCGTCCTTGAGCGTCGCCGCGGGCAGGCCCCGGTTCTCCATCCGGGACGGCGGGGCCAGGGTCACGACCCACGTCTTCTCCTTCGTCTCCAGGCGCACGTAGCCGTGAGGGTGCTCGTAGCCGGCTACCTTGATCGTCCCGGTCACCGTGAGGGGCTTGCTGGCGTCGTAGCCGCTCCAGCCGTGATGGGCGATGGCCGCGGTCGCGCCGGCCAGCCCGATGGCCAGCCCCACCGCCGCAGGGGCCGCGCGAAGGATGGTCGATCGAAACATCGTTCACCTCCGTGGCTGAATCTCACCTCCCATTGAACCACGCGGAGTCCGCCCCCGCCACCGGACTGATCGGAAGGCCCTGATTGGACGGTCCCGATTGGACGGCCTTCGGCCTGTGGCGCCCGTGGCGAGTCACCAGAGCGGCCCTCGCCGGGTGACGGCAGGCAGCGGGCCGTCCTGGTGCATGAGGGCGCGGGCGGCCGTCGTCGCGGGTTCGTCGACGGTCATCGTCGCCGGGTCGATCACGACCCCGTAGTCCTGCCGCGCGCCCTGGAGGGAGACGTAGTCCTCGACGACGTCGCGGAGCACCGCCTGGGGATCGCGCTCCCACGGCGGTCCGTACCCTCCGGCGCCCGACTGCTGGAAGGAGACGACGTCCCCGGGCGCGACGGTGTCCGACGCCTTCGAGTGCACCCGTCGCTCGGAGGGCGTGCCGGGGTTCACCAGCGTGACGCCGGGCTGCCCCGGCTGCCCGCCGAAGAGGCCCCAAGGCCCGAACCGGTGCCGCTCCGTGTTGTTCGTCAGCTTGCCGCCCTCGAGAAAGAACCGGAGGTCCCGGCGGATGCCCGTCCCTCCCCGGTAGCGTCCGGCGCCGGCCGAGTCGCGAATCAGCTCGAACCGCTCGATGAGGACCGGCTGGTTCGCCTCCTGGGACTCCACCGGGATGTTCGACGCGTTGAACGCCATCGACATGGCCTCGCAGCCGTCGCGGTCGGCGCGGGCGGCGGTCCCGGAGAGGATCAGCTCGTAGACCACCGTGCGGCGGTTTCGCCGCGGGTCGAAGCCCCCGCAGGTCGGGTTGGCGAAGTGCGAGCCGGCGGCGGTCACGGCCCTGGGCAGTGCGGGTGCCAGCGCCCCGATCACGGCGTCGAAGATCCGGTAGCAGAAGACGGCCCGCGGGCCGCCTCCGGCCGGCGGCCGCGGGTTGAGGAACGAGCCGAGCGGGGCCTCGATCCGCACCGGACGGAAGGCGCCGTCGTTCTGCGGGCCGTAGGGGTCGGTCAGGCACTTTACCGCGGCGTAGCAGTACGAGCGCGTGTAGTTGAGGTACGAGTTCATCCCCGACTCGGTCTGCGGCCCCGTGCCTTCGAAGTCGATCAGGATCTCGTCGTCGTGGACGGTGACCGTCAGCGCGAGACGCATCGGGTCGGTGCCCGGCCCGGAGTCGTCCATGTAGTCCTCGAACGGGTAGACGCCGTTCGGGATCGTCCGGATCGTCTCGCGCACCTTGGCCTCCGTGCGGTCCATGATCTCGGCCATCGCGGCCTGGACCGTCTCGTGGCCGTACCGGCGGGCGAGCTCCATCATTCGCAACTCCCCCACACGGAGCGAGTTGCGCTGCGCGCGGAGATCGCCCAGCATCGACTCCGGCATGCGCGTGTTGGCGAGCACGATGGCGAGGATGTCCTCCTGCTCCTCGCCGGCCTTCCAGGGCCGGATCGGCGGAACGTGGAGTCCCTCCTGGTAGTAGTCGAAGACCCCCTCGACGGCCTGGCTGCCCGGCCGCATCCCGCCCACGTCGGTGTGATGCAGGATGTTGGCGACGAAGCCGATGAGCTGGCCGGCGTCGGCGAAGGCGGGCTGGATCATGAAGAAGTCGGGGAAGTGCCCCGAGCCGAGGAACGGACTGTTGAACAGCACCACATCCCCCGGACGAAGCCGGTCTCCCGGGAACGCCTGGACCGCGTTCTTGGCGGCGAACGACATCGCCCCCATGTGACCGGGGCTGTAGGGACCCTGGGCGACCATGCGCCCCACGGGATCGAACAGGCAGACGGAGAAGTCCTGCCCTTCGCGCGCCTGCTGGGAGTGGGCGGTCCGGTGGACGGTGGTGCCGACCTCCACCGTGACCGACTGGAGCGCGCCCCACACGACGCTGAGGGTGATCGGATCGACGCCGCTCACGGACGGGGCTCCGCGGGCTCGCTCACGCGACGCTCGCGATCAGGTTCGCCCACGGATCGACCTCCGCGGTCGTCCCTGGGGGCAGGACGGTCGTGGACTCGGGCTCCTCGACGATCGCCGGCCCGGCGATCGTCGCCCCCACCGGGAGGCGCGTCCGGTCGTAGACCGCGCACCGGACGTAGCCCCTCGCCTCCGGGAAGTAGACCGCGCGGTCGGGCTTCCGGGCCCGGGCGGCGTCGGACAGACCCGGAGGCTGCTCGGGGAGCCTTACCTCGGGCCCGGCGCCGGTCACAGTGACCGCGACGGTGACCACCTCGACGGCCGCCTTCGCGTCGGAGTAGCCGTAGCGGTGGGCGTAGACGCGATCGAACGCGCCACGGAGAGCCGCGGCGGTGCGGCCGTCGACCGGCCCGTCCGGGATCGGGACCGAGAGCTCGTATCCTTGTCCGACGTATCGCATGTCGGCGGAGCGCGTGAGCGACAAGGTTCCATTCACGCCCGCCTCCCGCACGACCGCGGCGCCCTGGGCGGCCATCTCATCGAGGATCCGCGCCAGGTACGCGGGGTCCAGCGCGTCGAGGCGTCTCACGTAGGAGCGCGAGAGGTCGAACCTGACCTCGGCAGC
>DATAFX010000096.1:0-5104 GCA_036257195.1 Candidatus Methylomirabilota bacterium
TTGGCGGCAGCGATGATCGTCTCGACCACCTTCGGCACGAGCTGGTCGGCGACCACGAGCTCCACCTTGACCTTCGGGAGAAAGTCGATCGTGTACTCCGAGCCGCGGTAGAGCTCGGTGTGCCCCTTCTGGCGCCCGAACCCCCGGACCTCCATGACCGTCATGCCGATGACGCCGATCTCGGTCAGGGCTTCCTTGACGTCATCGAGCTTGAACGGCTTGATGATGGCTTCGATCTTCTTCATGCGTGCCTCCGGGCCTTCTTGATGGCCCTCCGGTAGCAGGTGACGTACGCCTCGGCCGAAGCGTCCCACGAGAAGTCTGCCGCCATGGCGTTCGCGACGACGCGGCGCCAGGCCGCCGGGTCCGCGTGCACGGCAAAGGCCCGCCCGAGCGCCGCCGCGCAGCCGTCGGCCGACAGTTCGTCGAACAGGAACCCCGTGCCCGCGCCGCTCCCGCCGTTCCACGGCCGCACGGTGTCCGCGAGACCGCCGGTCCGCCGGACCACCGGCACGGTCCCGTAGCGGAGGGCGATGAGCTGCCCGAGCCCGCAGGGCTCGTAGCGCGAGGGCATCAGGAACAGGTCGGCGCCGGCGTAGATGCGCCGGGCGAGGTGGTCGTCGAAGCCGATCCGCACGGCGACCGTCTCAGGATAGGCCTGCGCCAGCTCGCCGAGCAATCGCTCGAGAGGCTCCTCGCCGGACCCGAGGACGACCAGCTGGCCACCCGCGGCCCGGATGGCCGGGACCGACTCGGCGACCAGATCGATGCCCTTCTGGGCGGCCAGGCGGCTCACCACCCCGACGAGGGGCGTCCGGCGGCCAGAATCGGGGAGCCCCATCTCATCCCGGAGCGCCGCCGCGCACGCGGCCTTGCCGCCCGGATCGTCCCGGTCGAACCGTTTCGCGATGTCCGGGTCCGTGGCCGGGTTCCAGGCCAGGGTGTCGAGGCCGTTGACGATCCCGACCAGATCCGCGCTCCGCTCCCGGAGGACGCCGTCCATCCGCTCCCCGAACTCGGGGGTCTGGACCTCTCGAGCGTAGGTCTGGCTGACCGTGGTCAGGAGGTCGGCGAAGACCAGGCCGCCCTTGAGGAGCGACAGGTGTCCGTAGAACTCGATCCCGGCGGGGGTGAAGAGGTCCCACCCGAGCCCGGTCATCGGCAGGTCGTAGTGCCAGAACACGCCCTGATAGGCGAGGTTGTGGACGGTGAAGACGGTCGCCATGTCCTCGTACGCCGGCAAGTCGCGGGCGAGCGTCTCGAGGTAGACCGGGATGAGCCCGGCCTGCCAGTCGTTCGCGTGAACGACCTGAGGCGTCCAGCCGAGGGATGGCAGCGCCGCGAGGACGCTCCGGCAGAAGAAGACGAAGCGCTCGCAGTCGTCGCTCGCCCCATAGAGCGCCGGACGGTCGTAGTATCCCTCCTGGGCCACGAAGTAGACGGGCACCCGCTCGCCAAGCCGACCCTCCAGGAGCGTCCCCTCGACGGCGCGGTTGCCGATCGGCACGGTCACCCGGGGCACCGCGACCCGGAGGGGGCCGGCGATCGCCTCGACGCCGCGGTGGAGCGGCATCACCACGCGGACGTCGTGGCCGCGCCGCTCGAGGGCCTGCGGCAGCGCGCCCGCCACGTCGGCCAGCCCCCCGGTCTTGGCGAACGGCGCAACTTCCGCCGCGACGTAGAGGACGCGAAGCCGGCCGCGCGCGACCCGCCCCTCCTCGAACCGGCCCGCGCCCCCGGGTCGGGAGGCCGGACGAGACGTCGGGCTCACTGCTCGACGATCGGGTACACCAGCGCCGTCACGTGCGAGCTGATGCGCTTGAGGTTCGTGAGGACGTCCAGGTGGATCTCCGAGGTCTCGACGGACTCGGCGAGCCCTGCCCGGAGACGGTCGATGTGAGACTGCCGGAGCTCTCGCTCCCGCTGGCGAACCACGGGCCGCTGGTCGAGGACCTCGTTGGCCAGCGTGCGGTCGCTGGCGGTGAACGCAACGACCGCGCGCTCGAAGTTCTTCGAGACGAGCGCGTGGAACTCCATGAGCTCCGCCTCGCCGGGCTCCGAGAAGCGGCGCCCCTGGTAGAGCTTCTTCCGGGCGAGCTCCATGAGGTTCTTGTCGATGATGTCGCCGATGTTTTCGAGATTGCCGATGAACCCGAGGAGCGCGATCTCCCGCCGCGCGAGGTCCTCGGTCATGATCTGGCGGTCCAGCCGGGTGAGGTACAGCTTGACTTCCCGCTCGAGGAAGTCCACCTGGTCATCGCGACGCACCACTTCCTCGAGGAGCTCCTGGCTCCCGCTCCGGAACACGGCGGCCGCGTCTCGGAGCATCCCCTGGACGATGTCCGCCATCCGCGACGCCTCACGGGAAGCCTGGCCGATCGCGAGGCTCGGCTGCTCCATGAACCGCTCGTCCAGGTAGCGCGTGCCAAAGCGCTGCTCCGCCTCCGGCCGGTCCGGCACGGCGGCGATGATCGCCCGGGCCGCCAGCGGCTGGAACGGAAGGAAGAAGAGCGAGATCGCCACGTTGAAGAAGGTATGGGCGTTGGCGATCTGGCGCGCGGGATCCACCGCGCTGAAGGCCACGAGCCCGACGAACGGATCGAGGAACGGGAGCACGATCGCCACCCCGAGGAGCTTGAAGCCCACGTGGGCCACGGCGACCCTCCGCGCCTCCGTCGAGGAGCCGAGCGAGGCGGTGAGTGCCGTCACGCACGTGCCGATGTTAGCGCCCAGGACGAGCGGGAGCGCGCCGGGCAGGGTGAGGAGCCCGTGCGAGGCCAGCGCGATCACAAGCCCGATCGTGGCCGCCGAGGACGCGACCAGGGCCGCGAAGGCCGCGGACGCCGCGACCCCCAGGATCGGCGTCTCGGCGAACGCAAGCAGCGCCTGGGCAAGGATGGCGTTGTCCTTGAGCGGCTCCATCCCCTCGATCATCAGCTTCAATCCGAGGAAGATCAGCCCGAACCCGAGGACGGCGTGCCCGAGGTCCTTCAGGAGCCGCCGCCTGCCGAGGAAGGTCATCGCGAAACCGATCCCGACGAACAGGAGCGCGTAGTCGTAGATGTGGAACGCCAGCAGCTGGACGGTGAACGTCGTCCCGATGTCCGCGCCCAGGATGATGCCCATCGCCTGGTAGAGGGTGAGGAGCCCGGCCTGAACGAACCCGATCACCATGATCGTCGTGGCGGTCGACGACTGGATCAGGGCGGTCGCCGCGGCGCCGGTCAGGAGTGCCATGAACCGGTTCGCCGTCAGGTGAGTCAGCACCTGGCGCAGCCGGGCGCCCGCCACGCGCTGGAGCCCGTCCCCGGTGTGCTGCATCCCGTAGAGGAGCAGCGCCATCCCGCCGAGCAGGACGATCAGGAGACGCGAGGTCACGGGACGGGCACCGCGGCGGCCACGTCGGCGAGGTGGCCGGTCTCGTTCACCCCGAGGAGCCGCCCCGCCGGCAGCACGACGCGCGTGATCGACGCATTGTCGAGCCCGAGAGACCAGATCGCGTCGAGCGGCCGCCCAAGCCACCCGCAGAGGGCGCTCGAGATCGCCGCCCCGTGGGAGATTACGATCACGCGCCCGGTCGGGTGTCGCGCGCACAGCTCGGAGAGCGCGGCCCCGACCCGGCGGGCGAGGCCCCCCATGGGCTCGCCGCCAGGCGGCGGGTGGTCGACAGGCGCCTCGAGCCAGCGTCGGTAGCGCTCCCCGTCCTGCACCTGCACCGCCTCGACGGTGAGGCCCTCCCAGGCGCCCAGCCCGACCTCCCGCAGGTCGGCCATCGCGACTGGCTCGAGGCCGAGCGCAGACCGGCAGGCCAGGGCGGTGTCGCGCGCGCGGCTGAGCGGGCTCGTGTAGAGCCCGTCGAACCGGGCTGTGGCGAGCCGGGCGGCCAGGGCCCGCGCCTGGCGGAGACCGCGGGGTGACAGGGGAGCGTCGCGCCAGCCCTGGAAGCGCCCGACCGTGTTCCAGGTGGACTCGCCGTGCCGCACCAGCCAGCACTCCATCGCGGATCCTACGCGCGCGGTACGCGATCCTGGAAGCGGCGGAGGCGACGGAGCGTCGTCTCCCGACCCAGGTCGGCCATGATCCCGAAGATCGGGGGGCTCGCCGTCTCGCCCGTCAGCGCGAGTCGGATCGGCTGGGCGAGGTCGACCAGCTTCACACCGAGCTCGCTCGCGAGCTGCCGGGCGGCGCCCTCGAGCTCGGTCGCCGTCCAGGGCTCGAGGCTCGCCAGACGGGCGAGGAGCCGGTCCAGGCGGGGCCCGAGGGCCGGCGACGCAAGCTTCCCGAGGGCGGTCGAATCGTAGTCGGTCGGATCCTCGAAGTAGAAGCGGGCCTTCCGCGCCATCTCGACCAGCGTCTTGGAGCGCTCGCCGAGGTTCACGACCGCGGCCTGGAGCAGCTCCGCCCGTGGCGCGGCGATGCCGAGCCCTTCGACGTGCGGGGCGAGCTGCCGGGTCGCGAGCCGGGTCAGGCCCTCGGGATCCTCGGCGAGCCTCTTCATCCAGACCTGGTTCAGCCACTCGAGCTTGGTCCGGTCGAAGATCGCCGGGGTGGCCCCAACCTGCCGCAGGTCGAAGAGGCGAATCAGCTCGTCCCGGGTGAACACCTCCTGGTCCCCGTGGGCCCACCCGAGCCGGGCGAAGTAGTTGACCATCGCTTCGGCCAGGAACCCCTCGTCCCGGAACGTGAGGACGGACGTCGCCCCGTGGCGCTTGGACAGGCGCTTCCGGTCGGGACCGAGGATCATGGGGATATGGGCGAACACGGGCAACGGGTACCCGAGCGCCTCGTAGCAGAGGATCTGCTTAGGAGTGTTCGAGAGGTGGTCGTTCCCCCGGATCACGTGGGTGATCTTCATCGTCACGTCGTCGACGACGACGCAGAAGTTGTAGGTCGGCGTCCCATCCGACCGAACGAGGATCCAGTCGTCGAGCGTCGCGCGGTCGAACGTCACCTCCCCGTGCACCAAGTCGGAGACCACCGTCGTGCCCGAGTCCGGGATCCGGAGCCGGAGGGCCGCAGGGACGCCGGTGCGAAGCGGAAGATCGCGGCAGCGGCCGTCGTAGCGGAAGGTCTCCCCGCGTGCCTGGGCCGCCGCGCGCCGTAC
>DATAFX010000165.1:0-7015 GCA_036257195.1 Candidatus Methylomirabilota bacterium
GCTGGAAGACGCCATCGTCCACACGGGCTCCTGCTGCGCGACGGCCGCCGTCGCCGTGGGCGAGGCGCGGCACGCGGCCGGGGCCGAAGTGCTGACGGCCCTCGTCGCCGGCGTCGAGGTGATGGCCGCGGTCGGCAGCGCTTGCCCAGGGGCGTTCCACCGGCGTGGCTTCCATCCGACCGCGCTCTGCGGACCATTCGGAGCCGCGGCCGCCGCCGGTCGGCTCCTCGGGCTCACCGCCGCCGAGCTCGCCACGGCGTTCGGGCTCTGCGGCAGCCAGGCAAGCGGCATCATCGAGTATCTGGCCGACGGCTCCTGGACCAAGCGGCTCCACGCCGGGTGGGCCGCCCACGCGGGCGTGGTGGCGGCGCACCTCGCGCAAGCCGGGTTCACGAGCCCGCGGACGGTCTTCGAGGGTACCCACGGGTTCTACCGGGCCTTCGCCGGGGAGCCGCCGGATGCCACGCGACTGGCCGCGCTCGCCGACGGGCTCGGCCACGAGTGGGCGATCAAGCGACTCATGTTCAAGGCCTACCCCTGCGGCTCGATCAACCAGCCGTACATGGACTGCGCGGCCCGGATCCGGACCCGTCCGGGCTTCGACCCGGCGGCGATCCAGGCCATCGTCTGCCGGACGGCCGAGGGACCGATCCACCGGCTCTGGGAGCCCATCGCGGAGAAGCGGCGCCCCACGACGCCCTACGGCGCGAAGTTCAGCCTGCCGTACTGCATCGCGCTCGTGCTCGTCGAGGGCCAGGCGGGGGTCGACGGGTTCAGCGAGGCGCGGACGCAAGACCCGCGTATCCTAGAGGTGGCGAGGAAGGTCGGGTACGCCGTGGACCCGAGCTTGCCCTATCCGCAGCGCTTCACCGGACACGTGCGGGTCGAGCTCGTCGACGGGCGGGTGCTCGAGGAGACCCAGGACGCCCCGCGGGGCGGGCCGGAATACCCCTTGACGCCCGACGAGCTCCGGGACAAGTTCCGCGCCAACGCCGCGCGCGCGCTGCCCGCCGCCCAGGTGGATACCGTGCTCGAGCAGCTGCTCGCGATCGGCCGGGCAGCGGACGTCGCCCCCGCGGTCGCCGCCCTCCGGCGCGCGGCGTGAGTCGAACAGCGAAGACGACCCGAACCAAGAGGAGAGAGCGACCATGACATACCGAATGCTCTGGGGATTCCTGGCGGGACTGGCCCTCGCGCTCGGGCTCCTTGCCCGCGCCGAAGCCGCGGACCCGGCGGTGATGGACGCCGCCAAGAAGGAGGGCAAGGTCGTCTGGTACTCGTCGCTCGGGCTGTCGGTCGCGCAGAAGGTCTGCGACGCCTTCAACAAGAAGGCGCTCGGCATCACCTGCGAGCTCGCCCGCGACGGCTCCCAGCGCGTCTTCCAGAAGGTCATGCAGGAGGCGGGGGCGAACCTCGCCATCGCGGACGTGGTCCATACCTCCGACATCTCGCACTTCCTCGAGTTCCAGCAGAAGAACATGCTGATGCGCTACCTGCCGGCCGGCGCGGACAAGTTCCGCGCGGACTTCCGCGACAAGGACGGGCTCTACACGATCCTGCGCGGCACGCCCTACGTGATCGGCTACAACACCCAGAAGGTGAGCGCCGCCGACGCTCCCAAGACCTGGAAGGATCTCGCCGACGCCAAGTGGAAGGGCAAGCTGGTCCACGCGCATCCTGGGTACAGCGGCGTGGTGATGACGGGGATCATCGGCCTTCTCCCCGTGATGGGCGGCTGGGACTACTACGCCGCGCTTGCCAAGAACAACCCGCTGGTGGTGCAGTCGGCGGAGGACCCGCCGATGAAGCTGTCGGGCGGCGAGGCCTGGGTCGGCGCGACGGGCGAGTACAACCTCTATCGCGAGATCAAGAAGGGCAACCCCGTCCAGATCGTCTTCCCCGCGGAGGGCGCGCCCTTCGTGACCTCGGCCAACGCCATCCTGGCCAAGGCGCCGCATCCGAACGCGGCGAAGGTGTTCACCGACTACCTCTTCGACAAGGACGCGCAGCAGATCCTGGCGGACGACGGCCTCTACGTGCCGAACGAGGCGGTGACCTACCCGAAGGACAAGCAGCCGCTCAAGGAGCTGAAGCTCATCAAGGTGGATCCCGAGGAGATGCAGAAGCGGGACGAGGAGGTCAAGAAGAAGTTCCGCGAACTGTTCGGGGTCTGACCCGGTGGCGGGCGCGGCGGCGGGGACGGCGAGCGGCGGCAGGAGCAGGCGGGGGCGGCTCGATGCCGCGCCCGCGGTCTGGCTCCTGAGCGCGGCAATCCTCGCGGTCCTCGTCGTCGCGCCGCTCGCCATCCTCCTCGTCACCGCCGTCCGGGTGCCGGACGGGTCGGGCTTCAGCCTGGCCAACTTCATCGAGGCGTTCGGAGAGGCGATCTACCAGGGCCCGATCGGGAACTCCCTCGTCTACGCGACGTCGGTCGGCATCCTGAGCGTTCTCGTCGGGGCTCCGATGGCCTGGCTCGTCACCCGGACGGACATGGCCGGCAAGGGGATCGTCCGGACGCTCACCATCGCCGCCTTCGTCACCCCGTCCTTCCTCGGCGCCACCGCGTACGTGATCCTGGCGGGTCCGAACGCGGGGCTCTTCAACGTGCTCTACCGGGCCATCACCGGGGCGGAAGGGGCGCTCGTCAACATCTTCTCGATGTCCGGGCTGATCTACGTGACCAGCCTCTACACCTTCCCGGTCGTCTTCATCCTGACGAGCGCCGCGCTGACCGCCACCCCGGCCGACCTGGAAGAAGCGGCGCGGATCGCGGGCGCGGGCCGCCTGGCCGTGATGCGCACGATCACTCTGCCGCTGGCGCTGCCGGCCATCGTCGGGGGCTTCATCCTCGCCTTCCTCGAAGCCCTGGTGCTCTTCGGCGCGCCGGCCATGCTGGCCATCCCGGCGCGCTTCCACGTCATGACGACCCAGATCTGGGCCTTCTTCCACTACCCCCCGCAGGTGGAGGTGGCGGCCGCCTACGCCATGCCGCTCCTCCTGGTCGCGGTCGTCCTCCTGGTGGCCCAGCGCCGCCTGATGGGACGGCGCGGCTACGCGACCGTCGGCGGGCGCGCCACGACCGCGCGGCCGGTAGCGCTCGGTCCCTGGCGGTGGGCCGCGTTCGCGGCCTGCGGGGCCGTGCTGCTGCTCTCGATCGGGCTGCCCTACTTCGCGCTCCTCCGCGCGGCGCTCGCGAAGGCCTGGGGACTCGGATGGTCGTGGCAGAACCTCACCCTGCGCAACTTCCGCTACGTGATCTTCGAGTTCGACCCGACGCGCTCGGCCATCGTGAACACGCTCGAGCTGGCCACGGTCACCGCCACCCTCGCCGCCCTCCTCATGGGCGCGATCGCCTACGTCGCCCAGCGGCGGCTCATCACGGGGGCGCGGGCGCTCGCGTTCCTCGCCATGGCGCCCCTCGCGATCCCGGGGATCGTGCTCTCGATCGGCCTCTTCAAGGCCTACTCGCGCCCGCCGTTCCTCCTCTACGGCACGATCTGGATCATCTTCGTCGCCTACCTGACCAAGTACCTGCCGATTGCCTATACGGCCTGTCACGCCGCCATCCAGACGGTACACGTGGACCTCGAGGACGCGGCGCGAACCCTCGGGGCCAATCGTCTCGTCGCGTTCAAGGACGTGACGGTGCCCCTCTTCGGCGCGGGGCTGGTCTCGGCATGGCTCCTCGTGTTCCTCCCGAGCCTCCGCGAGCTGTCGTCCTCCATCCTCCTCTTCACGAGCCGCTCCCGCGTCGTGTCCGTCGTCATCTACTCCCTCTACGAGGAGGGGCTCTGGGAAGCCGTATCGGCGCTCGGGATCCTGCTGCTCGGGCTCACCCTCGCCCTCGTGGCCATCGCGCAGCGGTTCCTCGGCCGGCGGTTCCTCCAGATCTGATCGCGACCGAATGGCCGCCGTCCGGCTGGAGGCGCTCACCAAGCGGTACGGCGAGGACGTCGCGGCCGTCCGGGACCTCTCGCTCGAGATCGCCCACGGGGAGCTCGTGTCGCTCCTCGGCCCCTCGGGCTGCGGGAAGACCACCACCCTCCGCCTGATCGCGGGCTTCCTCGCCCCCGACTCCGGCGAGATCTGGCTCGGCGACCGCCGCCTCTCATCCCCGGGCCAGGCTGTGCCGCCCGAGCGGCGCGGGATGAGCATGCTCTTCCAGTCCTACGCGGTCTGGCCGCACAAGACCGTGGCGGAGAACGTGATCTACGGGCTCAAGTTCCGCGCCATCCCGCGCGCGGAGTGGCCCAGGCGGCTCGGGGAGGCCCTCGCGCTCGTCCGGCTCGAGGGGTTCGCCGACCGCTATCCCGGGGAGCTCTCGGGCGGCCAGCAGCAGCGCGTCGCCCTCGCCCGGGCGCTGATCGTGGAGCCAGCGATCCTCCTCCTGGACGAGCCGCTCAGCAATCTCGACGCCCACCTCCGGGAGGAGATGCGCTTCGAGATCCGGCGTGTTCACGAGGCCTTGCAGATCACGACCGTCTACGTGACCCACGACCAGGCCGAGGCCATGGTCACATCGGACCGCATCGCCGTGATGAGCGCGGGCCGGGTCGATCAGGTCGGCACGCCGGCCGAGATCTACGAGCGGCCGGCGACGGCGTTCGTGGCGGGGTTCATCGGCCGGACGAACCTCCTGCGGGGCCGCGTGGTGGACGAGGGGCGGGTCGTCTGCGAAGGCGGCGTGGACCTCCACACGGGAATGGGGCCGGAGCATCCCGCGGGATCCACGGTCTCCGTGTCGATCCGGCCGCACATGGTCGGGCTCGCGCCGGCCGGGGTGCCCGGGACGGAGGGGACGCCGGGCGGCGCGCGGCTCAACGTCTTCTCGGGGACGGTCACCCGGGCGAGCTACTTCGGCGACACCATGGACTACCTGGTGGCCGTCAACGGGACGGCCACCACGCTCCGCGTGGCGGGGCCACCATCGCTACCCTTCGCCGTCGGTCAGAGCGTGGTCGTCCGGATCGAGCCGGAGCGCTGCATCCTTGTGCGGTGAGGTCGGCCGATCAACTCCCGCGAAGCCGGGGCAGCGTCGTGAGCGCGGCGACGATCAGCATCGCCTTCCAGACTGAGCATCCGCTCCAGGCCTACGGCCCGCTCGCCGCCGCCGCCGAGGCCCACGGCTTCGACGGTGTGAGCGTCTACAACGATCTCCTTTTCCAGCCGGCGTGGCCCGCGCTCTTCGAGATCGCTCGGCACACCCGCCGCGTCCGGATTGGCCCGGCCGCCATGAATCCCTTCACGTGCCATCCGCTGACGCTGGCCGGGCAGGTCGCCCTCCTCGACGAGGCCTCCGGGGGACGCGCCTACCTCGGACTCACGCGCGGCGCCTGGCTCGATTTCCTGGGCCTCGCTCCGGCCCGGCCGGTGGCGGCGCTCCGGGAGGCCTTCGAGTGCGTCCGCCATCTCCTTCGCGGCGACCGGCGGCCGTACCGGGGCCGGGTCTTCTCGCTCGCGGGCGGCGAGACGCTCCGCTGGCGCGTGCCCCGGAGCGAGATCCCGTTCCTCCTGGGCGCCTGGGGCTCGAAGGCGATCCGCGCGTGCGCGCCCCACGTCGACGAGGTCAAGGTCGGCGGCACGGCCAGCCCGGGCGTGGTGCGGGCGATCCTCGGCGAGGTCGAGCGGGCCGCCAGCCACGCCGGCCGGCCGCCCGAGGCGATCGGCGTCGTCGTGGGCGCTGTCTCCGTCGTCGACCGGGACGGGCAGGCGGCGCGCGCCCTGGCCCGCCAGAAGGTGGCCCTCTACCTCCCGGTCATCGCGCGGCTTGACCCCGCGCTCCCGGTCGAGCCCGAGCAGGTCCGGCGGATCGAGGCCGCGCGGGCCGCGGGGGATGTCGTCCGCGCCGGCCGCGAGGTCCCCGACGCCGCCCTCCGGAGCCTCGCCTTCGCGGGGACGCCGGACGACGTGGCGGAGCAGGCGCTCGAGCTGTACCAGGCCGGGGCGCGGCGTGTGGAGTTCGGCACCCCGCACGGGCTCGACGAGGCGGAGGGGGTGCGCCTCCTCGGCGAGGCGGTGCTCCCGGCCCTGCGTCGCCAGGGCATCGGCGCCCGGCCGTGACCGACCGGCGCGCCCCGGACGAGTTCGAGCTCTACGACCTCGCGGTCGTCGTCGAGCGCATCGAGGGGCACTGCACGTGTGACATGCGGGTCGGGGACCGGGTCGACCTCCGGGGCGGGAAGCTGGCGATCGCGGAGGCACGCGGCTTCTGCCTCTACGCCCTCCAGGCGGCCATCCCGCTCCTGCCGGCCAAGCAGCGACCGACCCACCCCGCCGACTGGATGGAGACGGACACCCGCGTGACCTGCCCCGACCCGGCCTGCCGGCTGATCATGCGGATCGAGCGCACCGGGCGGCGCGTGCTCCGCCACGACGACGTCAGCGCGGTGCCCTGGGAGCCTCCGCCCCCCGACGCGCCGGCTGCGCGCTGAGGCGGCGCCGGGGGCTCGGCTCCGGCCCGTCACCGCCGGCCCACCGTCCGCGCTCGCGGTCAGTACCCTCGCCCGCGGTCGAAAACGTTCCGCAGCGCCTCACCGGCCACATAGCGGCGCAGGTTGTCGCAAAAGAGCTCGACCAGGACCTCGTTCTCCCCGAGCGCCGTGCTCATGCTGTGGGGGGTGACGAGGACGTTCGACAGGTCCCAGAGCGGGCTGTCGGCGGGGAGCGGCTCGGTGGCGAAGACGTCGAGCGCGGCGCCCCCGAGATGACCCGATCGGAGGGCGTCGATCAGGGCGGGCTCGTCCACCAGCTGGCCGCGGGCGATGTTGATCAGCACGGCGCCCGGCTTCATGAGCGCGAGCTCGCGCGCGCCCAGGAGGCCCGCCGTGTCGGGGGTGAACGGGACGATCAGGACGACGTAGTCGCTCTCGGCCAGGAGGGCTCCGAGGCCGGCCGGCGGATAGACGACAGCGACGTCGGGGGCGCCGGACCCAGCCGCGCCGGCCGCCCGCCGGACGGCAACGACCCGGAGCCCCGCCCCCCGCGCGACGCGGGCGATCGCGCGGCCCACCTGACC